>JAGOBP010000005.1 GCA_017999195.1 Thermoflexales bacterium | reverse complement strand
GAAAGATAGCAACAGCAAACCCGCCACGCCCATCGCCAGGACGATGACGAGCAGATGACTGAAGACTAATCGAGCACGCAGACTGGATAACATATTCATCAACCACGAAGGACACGAAGATCACGAAAACGAATCAAGCATCCTGGATTTCTGGACCGGACGCATCCTTCGACTTCGTTACGCTGCGCTCAGGATGCTTCTTCGTGTACCTTCGTGTCCCTGCGTGTACTTCGTGAATCATATCTTCTCCGGCTGCGAGCGGCCATCGATTGAAATCGACGGCCAGCGTTGGAAAGCCCGCGTCGCGGGCTTGGCCTCTTGTGGCCGTCGGCTTATAGCCGATGGCGGCCTAAACAGGTTCCGGTTGCGAGGTGAGTTTGTAACCCACGCCCCGCACGGTGACGATGACTTCAACATCGGGCGCGGCGTCACGGAGTTTGGCGCGCAGCCGTTTGATCACTGCATCGACCACGCGCAAGTCGTCATGATAGTCGTAGCCCCAGACCAGTTCCAAGAGTTGCTCGCGGCTCAACACTTGATCGACGTGCCGCGCCAGGGTGTGCAGCATCGCAAATTCGAGCGCGGTCAATTCGAGCAAGGCGTCGTGCCAACGGGCTTCGTGCCGTGCGATGTCGAGCGTGAGCGCATCGATGTGAAGTCGATCGGGCGCGGCAGATTCGATCGGGCGCGGGGTTGAGCGGCGCAGGACGTTCTTCGCGCGCACCATCAGTTCCCGCACACTGAATGGTTTCACCACATAATCATCCGCGCCCAGTTCCAGCCCCACCACGCGATCGATTTCGCTGTCACGCGCCGTGAGCATGATCACGGGCACGTCGCTGTCGCGGCGCACGATGCGATAGACTTCCAGTCCGTCGATTTTGGGCAGCATCAGATCGAGAATGATCAGGTCGGGTTGCTCGCGTTTGGCCAGCGTCACGGCCTGTTCGCCGTCACGCGCGATGACGACCGTGTGACCGTTCTGCTTCAAGTTATAGGCCAGCACATCGATGATGGGCGGCTCGTCGTCGACGATTAGCACTTTGCTCATGGCTCGATTGTAGCGCGAAAGCGGGCGCGGCGTAAAGTGCGGGTGTGACAGGTTGATGACAATCTGGCGATAGCGGTGGCACAAGTGTGACGGGGGCGTTTCGCAGGCGGCAATCAGCGGCAAGTGTGATAAACTTGCGGTGTGTGACCGTTGCCAAGCATCCTGAGCGGAGCAGTCAGCGCATTCTGAGCGGAGTGTAACGTAGTCGAAGAACGCGCTGGTTGCGTAGTCGAAGGATGCGGGTAATGTCACACGTCCGGGCTAACTTGTTCGAACCGCGTCCTTCGACTACGCTACGCTTCGCTCAGGATGCTTGGCGTACTGAGCGTAGTGCCTGATCTTGTCACGTGAGACTTAACCCGTAATGACTGAACCCAATCACCAACCCATCTCCATTTTTGCCCCGCTGACTGGCCCGGTCTTTTCCGCACCCGAACTGCCCACCTACGAAGCGCTCATGGACTGCATCCGCTGCGGGCGCTGTCTGCCCGCGTGCCCCACCTATCAACAGACCACGCTGGAGACGTTCTCGCCGCGCGGGCGACTGTCGCTGATGCGGGCGGTGGAAGACGGCAAACTCGATCTGGCCGATGCGGGCGTGGAAGAGTTCCTGTATCACTGCCTCGATTGCCGCGCCTGCAACACTGTGTGCCCCGTCAGCATCCCGATTGGCGAACTCATCGTCGAGGGCCGCGCCGCTGTCGAAGCCAAACATCCGCGCCACTGGCTCATCCGCTTGATCTTGAATCATGCTTTGATTTCGCCGCGCCGCATTCAATGGTTCACGCCGCCCTTGCGCTGGGCGCAGCAACTCAAACTCGATCGGTTGGGCGTGGCCCTCCTGGCCTGGATTCCGAAGGTTGGCCCGGTGCTGAAGGACCTGGTGCAACTCGCGCCGAAGATGCCCAGGCCGTTGTGGAATGAACTTCAGAATCAGCGAAAAAGCGAATCAGCGAATCAGCGCGCGTATCGCGTGGGTTTCTTTTTGGGTTGCGTCATGAATGTGGCCTTTGCCGATGCCAGCCGCGCCACGGTGAAGGTGCTGAACGAATTCGGCTGTGAGGTCATCACGCCCAAGGCGCAGATGTGCTGCGGCGCACCGCAGGACGATCAGGGCATGAAGGACACGGCGCGCAAGATGGCGAAGCAAAACATCGCGGCCTTTGAAGCGCTGGGTAACCTCGACGCGATTGTGGCCGATTGTGCGGCGTGCAGTGGCTTCCTCAAAGAGTACGAGCGGGTTTTCCACGGCGATGTTGAATGGGCTGACAGAGCCGCTCGTTTTTCGAGTAAGGTTCGCGACATCACCGAGTGGCTGGATCAGATCATGCCCGCCGACCTCCCTCTCCCTGTCGGGGAGAGGGCCGGGGTGAGGGGCGCAACGCGGGCCACCTACCACGAACCGTGCCACCTGGCTAACGTGCAAGGCGTACGACGTCAACCGCGGGCCGTGTTGGCGCGGCTGGCTCAGTCGGGCGTGGAGATGTGCGAATTAGCCGACTCCACACGCTGTTGTGGCAGCGCGGGCATCTACAACATCACGCATCCGGCCCTATCGAAAGAATTGTTGGATCGCAAGATGGCGGACGTTGAAGCCACCGGCGCAGAGATTGTCGTCAGCGCGAATCCCGGTTGTTTGCTACAATTGGAATGGGGCGCACGAAGAACGGGTTCCGATGTAAAAGTGAAGCATGTGACACAGATGGTACTGGAATCGATTGAACAACGGGCGAGTAATGCGTGATACGTAATTCGTAACGCGCTTGATTACGCAGTACGAATTACGCATTACGAGGAGACAGTATGCAAGCACCGATTGAAGAAACAGTTATTCCGGCAGCACCGCACGGCGGACAGAAAATCGTGGGCGTGCGCTTTATGCCGGTGGGCAAGGTCTATCACTTTGACGGGACACACTTGCGCGATTTGCGCGTAGGCGATTGGGTCATCGTATCGACGACGCGCGGCCGCCAAATGGGGCAGGTGGCCAGCATGGAGCCGCCCAAGCACGGCGCGGCCGATGGGCCGTTCAAACTCATCGAGCGCATGGCGACCAATCGCGATCTGGCGCTGAAGAAATATTGGGAAACGCAAGAGATCGCCGCGATGATCGTCGCGCGCGAGAAGGCGCAGCACCTGCGACTGGTGTGCAAAATTGTCAAGGCCGAATACACCTTTGACGGCGCGCGGCTGGGCTTTTTGTACTCCGTCGAAGACAATGTCGAAGTGAACGTCGAGCCGCTGCGCGCGGCCCTCCAGCCGGAATTCAACGCCAAAATTGACATGCGCTTGATCGGCCCGCGGGATGCCGCCAAAATCATCGGCGGGGGCGGGGCGTGCGGCCTGAGCGAACGTTGTTGCTCCACCTTCCTCACCGACTTCAGCCCCATCTCCGTAAAAATGGCGAAAGAGCAGGGGCTGTCGCTGAATCCGCAGGAAATTACCGGCATGTGCGGCCGCTTGCGCTGCTGCCTGCTGTATGAATACGAGCAATATGTGGAGGCGCGCAAGCAATTGCCCAAGCGCAACAAAGAAGTGGGCACGCCGCAGGGCAACGGCAAGGTCATCGATGTCTTCCCGTTGCGGGACGCCGTGCTGGTGCTGGTGGGCGATACGATGCACGAAGTGAAGCGCGAAGACCTGACGCCGCTGGCGGAACTGGCCGCACTGCAACAAAAGACGGAAGAGCCGTGCAGCGGTTCGCATGGCTGCAACTGCGGCGCGCACCGGCAGACCGGCAAGAAGAAGAAGGAGCGCAAAGATCAACGTGACAACCCCAATCCACCCCCCACTCCTCAATGAATTGCGCGCGGCGTTGGGCAACGAGGCCGTTGCCACCGACGCCGCGACGCTGACCGCTTACGCATACGACGGCACCTGGGCCGAGCAACGCCCCGCCGTCGTTTTGCATCCGCGCACCACCGAACACGTCAGCACGATTCTGCGCCTGGCCGATCAGCATCGCATCCCGATCGTGCCGCGCGGCGCGGCGACGGGCCTGGCGGGTGGCGCGGTGCCGATCGAGAATTCGTGGTGTCTCAATCTGGCGCGGATGAATCGCATCCTGACGATTTCGCCCGAAGACTCGATCGTGATTACGCAGCCCGGCGTGGTCACGGCGACCCTGCAAAAAGCGGTCGAAGCGACCGGCTTGATGTATCCGCCTGATCCGGCGTCGTTGTATATGTGCACCATCGGCGGCAACGTCAGCACCAATGCGGGCGGGCCGCGCTGCTTGAAATACGGTGTCACGGCGGACTACGTGTTGGGTTTGGAAGTGGTCCTGCCCGGCGGCCAAGTGATGCATGTCGGAGGACGCACGATCAAGAATGTGGCCGGCTATAACCTGAAACAACTGATCGTTGGATCAGAAGGCACGCTGGCTGTCGTGACGGAAATCACGCTCCGATTGACCCCCAAGCCTAAAGCCCAACTGGTGGCACTGGCCGCCTTTGCGAAACTGTCCGCCGCGTGCGAAGCGGTGGGCAAGATTCTGGCGAGTGGCATCACGCCGTTGGTGACGGAAATCATGGACGCGGATGTGATCCGCGCGATTGATGATTTGCAGCAGAGCCGCAAGCAAGCGCGTACGCTGCCACTGGATGCGGATGCGTTGTTGCTCGTCGGCGTCGATGGCGACGCCGATCAAGTGGAACGCGACATCGCCACGATTGCGGCCGTGCTGACCAAGTCGGGCGCGACCAGTGTGCAGCAAGCGCGCACGCCGGAAGAATCCGAAGCGTTGTGGGAAGCGCGCCGCTCCGTCTCACCCGCGATTATTCGCCTGGGCAACTCACGTTTTGGTGAAGACATCGTCGTGCCGCGCAGTAAAATCCCGCAGATGGTGGAACTGACTAAGCAAATCGGCAAACAGTATGATTTGACGATTGCCGTGTTCGGTCACATCGGCGACGGCAACTTGCATCCCAACATCGTGTGCGATCGACGTGACGCGGAAGTGATGAAGCGCGTCGAGGCGGCGTCACATGCCATCTTCGACGCGGCGATTGAACTGGGCGGAGCCATCAGCGGCGAACACGGCATCGGGTTGCTGAAGACCCAGTACATGCCCAAGAGCGTCGATCCCGTGGCGTTGGATATGATGAAGTCCATCAAGAAGCTGATTGATCCGAATAACATTATGAATCCGGGGAAGAAACTCGGCGTGCGGGATGCTGTGACGTGGTGATACGCTGACAAGATGACACGATGACAAGATGACAGGATGATCTTTTGATGAATCAGCAATCAGCAATCAACAATCTCAAATTAGAGGCGACGGCTCTTCAAGAGCAACTGGTTTTGTGGCGGCGCGATTTTCACCGGCATCCCGAGTTGGGTTTCAAGGAATTTCGCACATCGGGTATCGTGGCGAAGCATCTGGCGAATCTGGGCCTGGAAGTGCAGATCGGCATTGGCAAGACGGGCGTGGTGGGTATGCTCGATGGGGGCAAGCCCGGTCCGGTCGTGATGCTGCGCTTTGATATGGACGCGCTGCCGATTCAGGAACTGAATCAGACAGATTACGTGTCTGAGAATGCGGGCGTGATGCACGCCTGTGGCCACGACGCCCACACGGCCATCGGCATGGGCTTGGCGCAGTTGATGACCCAACATCGTGACGAAATCGCGGGCACGTTGAAGTTTGTGTTTCAGCCTGCGGAAGAAGGCGAGAACGGCGCGTTGGCGATGATCCGTGACGGCGTGTTGAACGATCCCGCGCCCGAAATTGCGCTGGGCTTGCATGTCTGGAACGAAGCGCCCGTTGGTATTGCGCAGGTGGGCGCGGGCGGCGTGATGGCCGCGGCCGACATCTTCACCATCAAGGTGCAGGGTAAAGGCACGCACGGCGCGCAGCCGCATCGCGGCATCGATGCGATTTTGCTGTCCGCGCAGATCGTGAATGCGCTGCAAACGGTGGTGGCCCGCAACGTCGATCCGCGCCAGACGGCGGTGGTCACGGTGGGCACGCTGCACGCCGGATCAGCCTTCAATATCATCGCGGACGTGGCGGAGATGACGGGCACGATTCGCACCTTCGATCCAATCGTGCGCGAGCAAATTCTGCAGCGCGTGAAGGAGGTGGTTGAAGGGACAGCGAGTGCGCTGGGCGGCAGCGCCGTGATCGACATCAAAGCGATTTCGCCCGCCACCGTCAATGATGCGCGCATTGCGCAGTTGGTGCGCGAAACTGCCCGCGAGGTGATGGGCGCGGCCAACGTCAGCGCCGATCAGTTTACGATGGGCGCGGAAGACATGAGCGAGTTTCTCAATCGTGTGCCGGGCTGCTTCTTTTTCTTAGGCTCGGCCAATGCCGCGAATGGGACAGTGTATCCGCATCACAATCCGCGCTTCGATATTGATGAATCGATTCTGCCGAATGGCGTGGCGATTCTGGCGAGCGCGGCGCTGCGCTATCTCAATGGAGAACGATAGCCTTGGAAAACCAACTGAATGAACTCAAGACGCGTTTGATGGAAGTGGATGATCTCAACAAGGCGGCGGCCGTCTTGAATTGGGATCAAACGACGTACATGCCATCGGGGGGGGCGGCGGCGCGCGGACGACAGATCGCGACGCTGTCGCGGCTGGCGCACGAGAAATTCACCGATGCGGCGCTGGGCAAGTTGCTGGATGCGCTGCGGCCCTACGAAGAGAGCCTGCCCTACGACTCGGATGAGGCCAGCCTGTTGCGAGTGACGCGTCGCGAGTACGAGAAACAGATCAAGGTTCCGTCGGAGTTTGTGGCGCGCTCCAACACGCACGGCGCGGAATCTTATCAGGCTTGGACCGAGGCGCGGCCCGCCAACGACTTCGCACGGGTGCAGCCGTACCTGGAGAAAACGCTCGATTTGAGCCGGGAATTGGCTGATTTCTTTCCGGGCTATGAACACATCGCTGATCCGTTGATCGATTTTTCCGATTACGGGATGAAGGTCAGCAGCATTCGCGCCTTGTTTGCGGAACTGCGGTCGCAGCTGGTCCCGATCGTGAAGGCGATCACCGCGCAGCCCGTCGCCGACGACGCGTGCTTGAAGCAGACGTATCCCGAAGCGCAGCAATTGGCCTTTGGGCGCAGCGTCATCGAGAAGTTGGGCTATGACTTCAAGCGCGGCCGACAGGATAAGACACATCATCCCTTCTGCACGACGTTCTCGTTGGGCGATGTGCGCATCACGACGCGCGTGCAAGAACACGATCTGACGGACGCGCTGTTTAGCACGATCCACGAATCCGGCCACGCGATGTATCAGCAGGGCATCAACCGCGCGTTCGAGGGCACACCGCTGGGTGGCGGCACATCGTCGGGGGTGCATGAAAGCCAATCGAGATGTTGGGAAAATCTGGTGGGGCGCAGCCGTGGCTTCTGGCAATTCTTTTATCCGCAACTGCAAGCGCTGTTCCCTGATCAACTCAACGCCGTTTCAATCGAGACGTTTTATCGCGCCATCAACAAGGTGGTGCCGTCGCTCATCCGCACCGACGCCGACGAAGTGACGTACAACCTGCACGTGATGATCCGCTTCGATTTGGAAACGGCGTTGCTGGAAGGCACGCTGGCCGTGCGCGATTTACCGGAAGCATGGCACGCGCGGTATCAATCGGACTTGGGCGTGCGCGCACCTGACAATCGCGATGGCGTGTTGCAGGATGTGCACTGGTACGCGGGGCAAATCGGCGGCGTGTTCCAGGGCTACACGCTGGGCAATATCATGAGCACGCAGTTTTATGAGGCGGCCCTGCGCGCGCAGCCGGGCATTCCACAGGAAATTGCGCAGGGCCAATTTGAGACGTTGCACAGTTGGCTGACAGAGAACATCTATCAACATGGCAGCAAGTTCACGGCCAATGAGATTGTGCAGCGCGCGACCGGCCAGCCGTTGACCATCGCGCCGTACATCCGCTATCTGCGCACGAAGTACGGCGAACTGTATCCGCTGTAGGACCGTGCCTCAAGCCCGTAGACGACAGCGGCGGCGATTTGCCCGCCGCTGTCGTTTTGGACAGGTCGATTGTCGCCCATTTTGTGCTAAAATCGGCGCTTGACTTTGACTTTGGAGACATCATGACACAAGCAGGCCCTTTACAATGGCGCACCGGCTCGGGGTGGTTGATCTTGCTCGGCGGCGGGCGCTGGGACGATAGCGAAACCATCCATTCACAGGCGATCTCGGCCATTCTCGACGAGTCGCCCATCGCGTTTTTGCCCGCGGCCAACCCGAGCGATCCCACCTACGGCGAGGCGTTTCTCTCTTACTATCGTGAACTGGGCGCACCGCACGGCTACGTCGTGCCCGTGCGCGATCAGCAGTCCGCGCGCGATCCGATGAATTATCGGCGGCTGGCGCAGGCCGGGTTGATCTTCATCGGCGGCGGCGACACGCAGCGCTTGATCGAGGCGGTGGAAGGCACACCCGTGATCGAAGCCGTGGCGGAGGCGTTTGACAGCGGCGCGGTGATCGTGGGCGTCAGCGCGGGCGCGATGCTGCTGGGCAAGTGGGGACTCAGTTCGGACTCGGGCAAGATTCTGCCGGGCTGGGGCTGGGTGTCGGACTCGATCATCGTGCCGCACTACACACCCGAACGCGCGCCGCAGGTGCGCGGTGCGCTGCAACGCTATCCCGAAACGATCGCGCTGGGCATTCCCGATAGTGTGGCGCTGGCCCTGGGGCCGGACGGCGAGTTGGAAACGTGGACGGACACGCTCCAGCAGATTACGGTGACCATCGGGCCGAAGTTTGGCCGATAACAATGATCAATGGGGGCAGGGCGCATGACGTTGTCATTGGATGAACTGGTCGAAAACCCGAAGCTGGTGAATCAACGCGCACAGGAGTTGGACTGGGCCGAACTGCTGTATGAGTTCGAGCACGCGCTGGATGATGCGACTGCGCTGGTGGCCGGCCTGAGCGATGGACAGTTGCAGTTTAGGCCTGAAATTAAGGCGTTTTCGATGGCGGAAGTGTTGACGCACGCGCTGCATACCGATGAGTTGTTGTGGAGTTGGATCAAGTTGCTGATGGACGGCCGCCACGCCGAGATCGATCCGGCGGCGTTGATCGGCGGCGATGGGGCGCAAGCGGATCAGTCGGGGACGGCGATTGCCACCTTGATCGAAAACGTGCACCTGATCGCGCGCGGCACGCTCGAACTGCGGCCCGAGCCGATCGATCTGCACTCGACCGCGCCGCATCCCTATTTTGGTGAGTTGAACGCGAAGGGGTGGCTGATGTTTATGGCGCTGCATCATGGGATGCACCTGCGCCAGTGCGAGGCCGTGATCGATGCGCCCGGTTTTCCTCGCGGCACGAGCAAGCAGAGTCTGACGGCCGAGGAGTATTTGCAGCCGCGCGAAAGAAAGACGTGGTTGAAGAGCGAGTCAGCGAATCAGCGAACCGGCGATAAGACGATAAAGCGAACAAGCGATAAAGCGAAAAGCCGGACGACTGCGAAGAAGAAGCCAGCCGGGGCCAAGAAACCGGCGAGTAAGCGGGTTGTCCGCCGATAGTGGTGTTGCGAAGGTTGGCACGGCCCACGTCCACGAGGTGCGCGGGTTAGGAGCACGGCAACAATTATGGGGCGATTAATCTCGCTGATGGAGAATTCGTATAATGCCGCGTAATAACTCCAAATTAACGATTCAGTTCATAGGAGCAATAATTCTCAGCGTTGTTGTGAATTTTTGGGTACATAAAACGGGATTCGATGAGTTTCAGAGCTTAGTAATAAGTACGCTCTGTTTCATTGCAGCGCTTTTGGTCATTATCTGTGTGAGTCTGAATAGATAAGAAGTCCTTTGCGCCCTGACTGCGGCTGAGCGGGCGATGCAGCAAGACCATTATCCGTCAACGAAGCGCCATCAAGAACGCCCCGAGTTGAAACTCTGGGCTGGTACGCGGCGCGGAAGTCGGCTTTAAGCCGACTTGGTACTACCAGCCGTCGGACACTTGCACCAGCACGCAAGTGCGGTGTTCATTCGATGGCGTATTATGGTACGGGCAAGGAGCGGAAGATATCACAATGTGCACTTACTTACCGTTCAACCATAAACACAGTGGTTTGCTCTCTCTGTTTGTCGCCTTTGTGCTGCTTAGCACTGTGTCTTGTAGTTCTCCAGTAAAGAATACAGAGATACCACCACAAGCCACCGTGCAATCTATCATCATTCCTACCAAGCCCAATCCGGCGGCAGATTGGTCCGATAGATGGGTAAAAGGCATTCCCTGCAAGCCGCCGTGTTGGGAGGGCATCATACCGGGGCAGACATCAGCCTCTGAAGCGGTTAAACTGCTCAACGCCAGCCCAATTGTGTTTCAGGCAGAGATGACCTCGACTACGCATCTTTCTGACGATGGCACTGTAATATGGTGGTGGCTTAGCGGTATCATGAGGGGTGGCGAGGCATATTATCATGCCCGCTCGCCCGATCAAATCATCTATGCAATCAGCCCGTATTTTCCCAGGGATTTTACGCTTCGTGAGATTATCCAAATCTATGGTGAACCGAGTGATATCATTGCCAGAGCCTATCATAACCCTGATGATGGTATTGCTTCTGATGTCAGCATTTTCTACCGCTCACAGGGCCTGGTGCTTGGCGCTGGTTCCGGCGGCAAGCTGTCTTTGAACCTTGATATGACATTCGACCATGTGCTTTTCTTTGCACCTACAGACGAGGGCTTAAGGGTTGCGCTTGCAGGCTCGGTGGATCATCCAGATTGGCTAACCCCATGGCAGGGCGTAAAGGATTTCGATTTCTACTGCATAGATTGGGAAGGCGGCAAAGTTTGCCACGAAAGCCCATGACAACCTCCAAAAGACGAGCTAAACATGGCTGATTCAACCATCGAGCGCACCTTCACCGAACGCGAATTGCAGCAGTATGACGGACGACGCGGGCAGCCGGTCTATATTGCGTATGACGGCATCGTCTACGATGTCACGGCGGCGGCCTTGTGGCGCACCGGGCAACATGAGGGTTTGCACTTCTCCGGCGTGGATTTGACCCGCAGTCTGCGCAAGGCCCCGCACGGGGCGGAGGTGTTTTCGCGACCCGGCGTGAAGGCGGTTGGGCGATTAATTTGAATTTTTATCTTGACAAACAGACATATGCCAGTGGTATAATGAATCTAGTCAAGTGGGAATGTTCACGAGTCGGGCACTGACCTTAGGGTAACAGTGCCCGCTGTGTAACACAAGCGATGTTCGTTGCGGTGTCTGCGCGGCCAAGGCGCAGCCCCACACCCCGATGGCGTATCAATTGAAAGTCAGGGAGGATCCATGATCTGGTTCCAGCGGAAGCACATCCGCCGGGCGTGGCTGTTTGCTACCACGCTGGCGGTGATGATCGCGCTTACACTGGTGTCGGCCGGGCCTGCTTACGCCCAAGACGGCGTGCCGCCGTCGGCGCTCGATCCCAAAGGCCCCAATGGCGCGGCGATTGCCTCGCTGTTTGGCATCGTGATGGCGATTGCGGTGTTGGTGTTTGTGATCGTGGAAGGCATGCTGCTGTTTTCGGCCTGGCGTTTCCGGCAGCGGCCCAATGACACGACCGAGCCTAAGCAAGTTCACGGTAACACGCGCTTTGAGATTGCCTGGACGATTGCGCCCGCGATTATCGTGGTGGTGCTGTTTGTGCTGGCGATGCAAACCCAGCAGACGCTGAACGCCAAGCCCGGCCAGCCCAGCGATCAACTGACCGTCAAAGTGATCGGCCATCAATGGTGGTGGGAGTATCAATATCCCGATCTGAACATCACCACCGCGACCGATCTGGTGATCCCCGTCGGCAAAGTGGTCAACCTGGAAATCTCGTCGGTTGACGTGATCCACAGTTTCTGGATTCCGCAGCTCAACGGCAAAACGGACGCTTTTCCCAATCGCGTGAATCGCAGTTGGATTCTGGCCGACGCGGCGGGCACGTTCTACGGCCAGTGCGCGGAATTGTGCGGCCCCTCGCACGCCAGCATGCGTTCGGTGGTCATCGCCAAGGATCAGGCCGACTTCGATGCGTGGGTGCAGCAGCAGCAAGCGCTGCCCACAGCCAAGGCTGATGCCGCCGCGCAAGGCGAGCAGTTGTTTGCGGTGAGCGCCTGCGTCGGCTGCCATCAGATCGACGGCACGGCCGCGCAGGGCAAGGTCGGGCCAAACCTCACGCATGTGGGCAGCCGCACCTCGATCGCGGGCGGGCTGTTCCCCAATACCGAGGGCAATATCAAGCGCTGGCTGAAGAATCCGCCGGCTTTGAAGCAGGGTGCGTTGATGCCCAATTTGAATTTGAGTGACGCCGACATCAATGTGTTGACGGCGTATTTGATGTCGCTGAAGTAGCGAAAGGACGATCGGATATGGCAACTGCTCAATCCGCACTGCCTAAGACAGCTGTTCAATCCCAGTCCACGGTGATGGAGTGGCTGACGACGGTCGATCACAAGAAGATCGGCATCATGTACATGGTGGCCTCGTTTGTGTTCTTCGTCCTGGGCGGCCTGATGGCGCTGGTCATCCGATTGGAACTGGCCCAGCCCGGCGCGCAAGTCGTGGATGCGTCCACGTACAATCAGATGTTTTCGATGCACGGCACGACCATGATCTTTTTGTTCATCGTGCCGATGTTTGCGGGCTTTGGCAATTACTTTGTGCCGCTGCACATCGGCGCGCGCGACATGGCTTTTCCGCGCATCAATTCGCTGAGTTTCTGGATGGCGATGGCGGGCGGGCTGGTGATGTACAGCAGCCTGGCCGTGGGCGCGCCGGAGGCCGGTTGGACGGGCTACAGCCCGCTGGCGAACAGCGTGTTTTCCAAGACGCCGGGCACCGACTTGTGGATTCTGGGCCTGCTGTTGATTGGTACGTCGTCTACACTGGGCGCGGTCAACTTCATTGTGACGATCATGAACATGCGCACGCCGGGCATGACCATGACGCGCATCCCGCTGTTCGATTGGTCGATCTTGACGATGTCGATGATGATCCTCGCGTCGACGCCGGTGCTGGCGGGCGCGCTGATCATGCTGTTGCTCGATCGGAACTTTGGCACGTCGTTTTTCAGCGGTAACGGGTCTGATCCGGCCATGTGGCAGCATATGTTCTGGTTCTACTCGCATCCGGCCGTGTACATCATGGTTTTGCCCGCGATGGGGATTGTGTCGGAAGTGCTGCCAGTCTTTTCGCGCAAACCAATCTTTGGCTATAAGGCCATTGCCTACTCCACCGCCGCGATCGGTCTGCTGGGCTTTCTGGTGTGGGCGCACCATATGTTCACAACCGGCCTCAGCCCGGTGTTGATTACGTTCTTCATGGCCGCCACGATGACCATCGCCGTGCCGACGGGCGTGAAGATTTTCAACTGGCTGGCCACGTTGTGGGGCGGGCGGCTGCGCTTTGATACGCCGCTGCTCTTCACCTTTGGCTTTCTCAGCATGTTCGTCATCGGCGGCATCAGCGGCGTGTTTAACGCCGTCGTGCCCATCGACTATCAAGTGCAGGACTCGTATTTTGTGGTGGCGCACTTGCACTATGTGTTGTTCGGCGGCAGCGTGTTTGGCATTTTCTCCGGCTTTTACTATTGGTGGCCCAAGATGACGGGCTGGCGACTGGACGAGAAGATTGGTAAGTGGAATTTCTGGCTGATGCTGCTGGGCTTCAATATCACCTTCTTCCCCATGCACATTCTGGGACTGGAAGGCATGCCGCGCCGCATCTTCGATTACGCTTCGTCGCGCGGCTGGGGGCCGATGAATCTGCTGGCGACCCTCGGGTCGTTCCTGATCGCGGCGTCGGTGCTGGTCTTCATCGTCAATGTGCTGGTCAGCGCCAAGAAGAAGGTGGCCGCGGGCGATGATCCGTGGCAGGGCAATACGCTGGAATGGGCCACGTCTTCGCCGCCGCCGTCGTACAACTTCGACACGGTGCTGCCGGTGTACAGCGAGCGTCCCGTGCGTGATGCGCGCATCGCCGCCAAACTAGCGGCTGAAAAGAAATAAGCCATTGCTCACGCCAAGCCGCTAAGAAGCAAAGAAAAACTTTGCAACTTTGCCGCTTAGCGTGAGTTTGTCCCGCTACTATTGGGCTGTTTTCTAATTGGAAAGAGTTACGATGTTGTCACGAATTGCCAACGCGCTCGATACCTTTAAGCCTTTGCCGCGCTTCCGCCAGTTGACGCTGTTTACGGCGCTCTTGACGTATGCGTTGGTGGTGTTGGGCGGTGTGGTGCGCGTGACAGGCTCCGGCCTGGGCTGCCCCGATTGGCCGTTGTGTTACGGTCAGCCGCTGCCGCCTGCCACCACCGAGGCCATCCTCGAAATGGCGCACCGCTATGTCGCGGGCGTGGTGACAATTCTGGTCGGCCTGATCGCGTGGACGGCGTGGCGCGCGTATCGACAAGAACGATGGGTGGTGCGACCTGCGCTGTGGGGCCTCGGCGTCATCGGTGTGCAGGTGGTGCTGGGCGGCATCACGGTGATCTTTAAGAATCATCCGATCACGGTGGTGGCGCACTTCTTTGCGGCACTCACGATGCTGGCCTGTACGACGATGGTGGCGGCGGCGGTTCGTCTCCAACCCGATCGGGTTGTGGCGACCGACGAGCGGCGGCAACTGGTCAAGTGGACGTTGATTAGTTTAGTCGCAGTGATTTCGCTGTTGTTTGTGGGTGCGGTCGTGACCGCAACGAATTCGGCGTTGGGCTGTCTGTTCGATTGGCCCTTGTGCCGCGGCGCGTTGATTCCGAATAGCGCGGAAGTGGGCACGTACATTCAGTGGTTCCATCGGCTCGTGGCCTTGATCACGGGCGTGATTTTGGCCTACACCACGCTGCGCGCGTGGCGGCTGCGCGATCACTTCCCTGTGGCGTGGGTGGCGGCTGGCCTGGCGTTGAGTTTCTTCATCGTGCAAGCCGTCATCGGCGGCACGGTGGTCTTGTCCAAGATTCATCTGGTGCTGCGCGGCGCGCATCTGGCGATGGCGGCCGCAGTATGGACGGCCACCGTGGTGATGGTCGTCGTGGCCGCGCGCGTGGCGCAAACTCAGACCGTTGGGGCTGCGCCGAAACCGATCGGGCCTGCGCCCGCGATGTCGTTGAAATCGACCATCGGCGCGTATGTGCGTTTGACCAAGCCATGGATTATCGTGCTGTTGCTCGTCACGACTTTCGCCGCGATGTTGATCGCGCAGCGCGGTTTGCCCGCTTTGCCGTTGGTCGTCTTCACGTTGCTGGGCGGGGCGTTGTCCGCGTCGAGTGCGAACGCGATCAATTGCTATATCGATCGCGACATCGACGTGGTGATGAATCGTACGAAGAATCGGCCTACATCCACAGGCCGCATCGATGCCGATCACGCGCTGGCCTTTGGCTTGATCACGGGCGTGGCGTCGTTTGTGGTGCTGGCGCTGGGCGTGAATTTGCTGGCCGCGATTCTGGCGACGATTGGCCTGTTGTATTACGTGTTTGTGTACACGGGCTACTTGAAGCGCAACACCATGCATAACGTCGTCATCGGCGGCGTGGCGGGCGCGATTCCGCCGATGGTGGGTTACGCCGCGGTGACAGGCCAGATCGATGCGCTGGCGCTGTTCATGTTCCTGATTATCTTCTACTGGTCGCCGCCGCATACGTGGGCGCTGGCGCTGTTGATTCGCGCCGATTACGAACGCGCCGGTGTGCCGATGTTACCCGTAGTGGTTGGTGAACGCGAGACGCGGCGGCAGATTGTGCTGTACACGCTGCAACTGGTGGCGATTACGCTGGTGATTTTTGCGCTGCAAATGATGGGCTGGATTTACTTCGGCGCGGCGTTGATCTTGAACACCGTGTTCCTGTGGCGGGCGATCAAGTTGGCGCGCTTGCCGGAGACGGATAAGGCGCTGGCCCGCCGCCTGTATAAGTATTCGCAGTCGTATCTGGCGCTGTTGTTCTTGGCGATGGTGATCGATAAGATCGTTGTTTTCTAGTTGGAGTGGTTCTTCCAGCCCGCACGAGATTTATCTCGCGCAAAGCCGCAAAGAGGCAAAGTTTCAGTGCTTTTCTTTGCACCTTAGCGGCTTGGCGTGAGCCATTTCTCATTGGACTTGGAAAAGTCGATGGAGTAAACATGAGCAATCTGGCACAGCGCAACACTCGTTTAGCCTTGATCCTGGTCGCCTTTTTCTTTTTCATGATCGCACTATCCATCGTGCTGGGCGTGATTTTTACTGCGGGCCGCTAACTTCGGTTATACGGATAAGGACACTATGTCGAAACATTTGCTTGCCTGGTCTCATCGTCTGTCGCGCAGCAGCTGGCTGGCCGGAGTGGCGCTGGTGCCGGGCGTGCTGCAAGACGCACCGCCCGCCGCCAATACCGGCGCGTTGATCGTCCTGGCGATTGCGGTGCTGGGGCCGCTGCTGTTGGGCGCGGGCGCGGGTATCGTCATCTGGCTGATCAGCCGGGGTACGCCGCCCGCCGCCATCGGCGCACTGCCGTCGCAAGCGGCCAAGCCGCGTGAAGTGCTGCCGTCCGGCGTCCATCTGCCCGCGCCCAGCATTCGCCCGTTGATCATGTCGGTCGGGCTGATGGTGATTTGCTTTGGCGTGGTGTTGCGCAACATCGCCATTGCCGTCACGCCGGACTTCAACATCCCGATCGTGCTGGTGATTGGCCTCGTGATCATGGCCGCCGGTCTGTTCGGCTGGATTCGCGACGATTATCGCGCCGCGAAGCATTAGTCGCGCGGCGGGGCATTAGGAGGGTGTATGCGCACACTTCGTAGACGCTGGATTGACATTGTTGGCTTGCTGGTTGCCTTAGGCGCGGCCGCGGGCATGATGTACACCTTTTTGCCGGACCTGACGCAGCCCGGACAGCGGGTCGTGCCGTCGCTGCCCGCGAGCGCGTCTGATCCCTTGCAGTCGTTCCTGACGATCTTCATCGTGATGACCACCGTCGGCGCACCGGTCACGTTGGCGATCGTATTGATGATCGTGATGCCGTGGTTGTCCAAGCAACTGCCCGCCAGTTCGGCGGCGGCTGAAGCGGCTAAACCGTCGGCTAAAGCGACGAAATCGGCGGCCAAGCCCGCGCCCGATCGAGCCGCCAAGCCTCTATCGGCGCGCGAAGAATTGTTCTGGAAAATTGCGGCTACGGTGTTAACGCTGCTGATCGCGGGGGGCGTGACAGCGGCGGTGTGGCCCGATCTGGTTAGGCTGTTTAGTCGGTAATTTGGGGATTGCCAGCAGAGCGGGCTTCCACGTCCGCGTACCCGGCGGCATGGGAGCCGCCTCTGCTAGGGACGGAGGAAAGACTCGATGAGTGATGTCGCAGCAACTCAAGATCACGCCTTGACCGAAGCCGGTTCGATGCCGGGCGTGGACAATCGCAAGTTCGGGGTATGGTTGTTTATCGCCTCGGAAGTGATGTTCTTCATGGCCTTGATCGGCATGTACCTGGCCTATCGCGGCCAGCCCAGTTGGGCGGACTTTCATCACGCGCTCGATATTCCGCTGACGGCCGTCAACACCTTCATCCTGTTGACGAGCAGCCTGATGGTGGTGCTGGCGGTTTCGGCGGCGCAGCAAGGCCACAAGCGCAACCTCACCGCCTGGATGATCGCTACGGTGGTGTTGGGCACGATCTTCGTCAGCATCCAGGCCTTTGAATATAGCAAGCTGGGCAGCGAAGGCCATACGCTCAGTTCCAGTCTGGCGGGCAACGTCTTCTTCACGCTGACGGGCTTTCACGGCTTGCACGTGATCATTGGAGTGTTGTGGGGCGTCGTTGTGTTGCTGCGCGCCGCGCGGGGCGGCTTCAATCAGCGCAACTTCATGGGCGTGGAACTCTTCGGCCTGTACTGGCACTTCGTCGATGTGGTGTGGATTTTGCTGTTCACGATTATTTACCTGATCTAACGGGGGCTGAATCATGAGCACGAATACGCAGCATACCAAACACGTTCCCGCCAAAACCTATATCGGCGTCTTTGTGGCCCTGGCCATCGTGACGGCTATTGAAGTTGCCATCACGTCGGTCATCACCGACAAGACGGTGGTTGTTATCGTGCTGTTGGCGCTGGCCGCGGCCAAGGCCCTGCTGGTCATGATGTTCTTCATGCACCTGAAATACGACACCAAGACCTACAGCCTGTTCCTGCTGTTCCCGTTGTTTATGGCGATTCTGCTGGCCGTCATCGTGATGATCGCGGCGGCGGGCATTTAACTCGATCGATTCCGCCTGATGCAAAGTCCGATTGTCGCCGTGTGCGAGAATCGGACTTTGTTCGTTCAGTGATACAATCCAACCATGAACCGAAAATGGGCTGGCGCGCTGAGCGCCTTGACGGCCACCGCCATGTGGGGCGGCCTGTATGTAGTCAGCGACGCCGTGCTGGACGTGATTCCGCCGGCGACGTTTGTGTTGATTCGATATCTGGTGGCACTGCCCGTATTAGGCGCAGCGTTAGCCATCACGCGCGATGGCGGCATCAAACGGCCCGATTGGCCCAAGCTGGCCCTAACGGCCTTGGTGGGCTTCGGGGTGTCGCTGCTGGCACAGTTCGCCGGAACCAAACTCAGCACGGCGGCGGCGGGCGCGTTGATCACCAGTGCCACACCCGCTTTCATCGTGGTGTTTGCATGGCTGATCTTGCACGAACGCGCCTCCGGGCGGCAGTGGGTGGGGCTGGCGTTTGCGACGATCGGGGTGCTGGTGGTGACGCTGGTGGGCAATCAACCCGCCAGCGTGGAAGCGGCCGATCCGTTGTTGGGCAACTTCTTCTTGATTCTGGCCGCCGTGAGTTGGGCGTTGTATTCGGTCATGGTCAAGATTCACACGCGCACGTATTCATCGCTGGCCGTAACGCTGGCCGTGACGGCCTTTGGCGTGCCCATCGTTGCGCCGGTAGCGGCGATCGAGTTGCAAACTCAAACCATCGGCGTGATCACACCTTCTATCCTTGCTGGCGTGTTGTACGTCGGCGTGGGCTGTACCGCCATTGCATTTTTCCTGTGGAATAAATCGTTCGAACTGTTGGACGCGGCCAGCGTGTCGTTATTTTTCTTTGCACAGCCCGTGGTGGGCACGCTTCTCAGCGCGATCTTTCGCGGGCAAGTGCTGGGCGCCTCGTTCTTTGCGGGCGGCGGTTTGATTTTGTTGGGCGCGCTGTTGGGAATGATCAATGAACAAAGAACAATGAACAAGGAACAAGAAACAACGGCACGCGCGTGATTATGCAGTACGAATTACGCACTAGAATAGGAGCAGCATGAACAAAGCCGAATTGATTCAGCGCATCGAAACCGATTGGGCGCGTTTGCAAGCATCGCTGGACGGGCTGGATGAAGAGCAGCTGCACACGCCGGGCGTGGTGGGCGAGTGGTCGGTCAAGGACATCTTGGCGCACCTCGCGGCGTGGCAGACGCGCCTGATCGCGACGATGTTCAAAGCCGAACGCGGCATCATCCCGGAAGCCACCGGCCCGGATGCGACCGTGGATAAACTCAATGCGCAGTGGTATCGCGAGATGAAAGATCGCGATTTCGATCAAGTGTGGGAAGACCTTGACGCGAGTTACCATCAGATTTTGACACGGCTGGAGAAGTGGTCGGAGAAGGATTTGTTTGAGCCGAAGCGCTTCAAGTGGATGCAGGGCGAGCCGTTCGAGCGCTACATCGCGGGCGATTCGTATGAGCACTATGTGGAGCATGCGGAGCATATCGAGGCGTGGCGGAAGCGATTAACAATGAACAATGAAGAATGACCAATGACAAATGCGGGCTAGGGTGGGGCGAAGATGGATATTGAACAGGAACATCAAGCGGCGCAGACGGGCAGTGTGATGATCGATGCGGCGGCGTGGGGGCGATTGCGGTTTACTGGCGCATCGCGGCTGGACTTTCTGCATCGCATGTCCACGAACGATGTGGCGAAGTTGCAACCGGGGCAGGGCGCCGCAACGGTCTTTCTCACCCCGATCGCGCGGATGATCGATCGAACGCTGGTATATGCAAGTGAGAACGAAACGTTGATGATCACGTCGCGGGGGAATCAGACGCGCGTGTTTCAATGGCTGCGCAAGTACATCTTCTTCAATGACGATGTGCAGATCAAAGATGTGACCGATTCTACCGGGATGATTTCGGTGTATGGCGCGGCAGCGAGTCAAGCGATTCAGCGCATCAGCGAAATCGACGTTGTTAATCTGCCGCTGCATCATTTGCGCGAGGCTGTTGTTGCTGACACATCGGTCTTGATCGCGCGTGCGGATCCGATCGGGGGCGGGGGCTTCCACCTGATCTTCGATCGCGCCGCACACGCCATCATCTGGCAGGCGTTGCTCGACGCGGGCGTGACGCCCATCGGGGAAGCGGCGTATCAAGTGCTGCGCGTGGAAGCGGGGCGGCCTGAATTCGGGCGCGAACTGGGCGACGAGTATATTCCGCTGGAAGCCGGCTTGTGGGCGGATGTAAGTTTCACCAAAGGCTGTTACACGGGACAAGAGATCATTGCTCGGATGGAAAGCCGTCACAAATTGGCGAAGCAGTTGGCAGGCTTGCGCTTTGAAAGCGAAATCGTTTTGCCAACCACTTTGTTTTCAGACGGCCACGAGATCGGCACGGTGACAAGCGTGGTGCAGTCGCCACGGCTGGGCTGGATTGGCCTGGGGTACGTGAAAGCGCAGGGGCTGGACGCGGCGGTGGTAGAATCGCGCAGCAGTGAACGGACGGTCAGCGCGCGCGTGGTGGCGCTGCCGTTTAATTTTGACTGAGTGACTTGAATGCGAAAACTTCTTGCCCTGCCGTTTGGTGTGATCTTTGTCGGCTTGCTGGTGCTGGCGCTGACCCTGATCAGTTTAAGCAATTTTGCCTTTGATCCGGCGTTTTATACGCGGGCCTTGGATGAACGCGGCGTATTTCAGGACTTCGAGCGTGATCCGCTGAAGTATGTTGATCTGGCGCGGCTGTTTTCGCAATTGAAAACGCTGTCGACGGACACGCAGCGGCAGATCATCACGGCGGCGCTGCCGCCGGGCTGGCTGGAGCAAACGCTGAAGAATACGCTGCAGGACGTCTTTGACTGGCTGGAGTCGGATTCGCCGCCGCCGCCCGATCTGGTGCTGGATCTGCGGCCGATCAAAGATCGCTTGCAGGGGCCGCCGGGCCGGGTGATTGCGGAGCAAGTGGTCGCGGCCATTCCGACGTGTGCGGCGGGCCAATCGCCGCAACTGTCCTTTGATCGTTTGCCCGAATGCTGGCCGGGCAATCTCGATCGGGCGTTGATTATCGATCAGGTGGCCGTGGTGCTGGATACGGCCGCGAGTAATGTCTCGCCCTCGATCGATCTGGGCCGACAATTAATCCCAACTTCGGTCTCGGACGATTTGCTGGACGTGCGCCGCTGGGCGAAGGTGGCGATGGGCGATACGGATTTGTTGGTAATCATCGCGACCACCATACTGGTCTGGTTGTTCGGCGCGTTGCTGGGCGGACGTTCGGCCAGTGAGCGCTGGACCTGGCTGGGCGGCTGGCTGCTGTTTGGCACATTGCTGGCCGTGGCGGTGTATGCGCTGATCTTTGTTGGCGGCTCGCGGGTTGTGCTGACGACGAACCTCATTTCGATGCCGGACGGCTGGGCGGCGGCGGCGACGAGCGCGGTTCGCAACCTGGCGGCGACGACCCTGCAGCAATTGGCCTTGCGCGCGATCGTTCCGGCGGCCGCGCTGCTGATCGTTTCGGTCGCGCTGCTGGGGGCCGGGGCGGTTAGCCGAAAATCGGCGCGTTTTTGAAATCCTTGACGAATAGCGGGTCGTCAGATACAATCGGTCCTCGTTTGACTTGGAGAATCTATGTTTGATAATTTAACGGGGAAACTTCAAGAGGTCTTTAAGAAACTATCGAAACGCGGCAAGTTGACCGAAGCCGACGTTGATGAGGCGTTGCGTGAAGTGCGTCTGGCACTGTTGGAAGCCGACGTCAACTTCAAGGTGGTCAAGGAATTTCTGGCGCGCGTACGCGTACGGGCCATCGGCGCGGAAGTCAGCGAGGCGCTGAACCCGGCGCAGCAAGTCATCAAGATCGTTCACGATGAACTGCTGGCGACATTGGGCACGGCGGCGCCGCTCGATCTATCGGGGTCGAGTCCGCACGTGATCATGCTCGTCGGCCTGCAAGGCTCCGGCAAGACCACGACGGCGGCCAAACTGGCGGTTCGCTTGCGCGGCATGGGCAATCGGCCGTTGTTGGTCGCGGCGGATACGTATCGGCCCGCAGCCGTGGCGCAGTTGGAGACGTTGGGCAAGCAGCTCAACATCCCCGTGCACAGCGAAGGCACGAAAGTTTCGCCGGTTGACATCTGCAAGAACGCGCTCAAATTCGCGCGCGAGCAGAACTATTCGGTCGTGGTGCTGGATACGGCCGGTCGCTTGGCGATTGACGATCAGATGATGGCCGAATTGGAAGCCATCAAGAAACTGGCGCAGCCGCGCGAAATTCTGCTGGTGTCCGACGCGATGACGGGGCAGGATGCGGTGCGCACTGCCGAAGAGTTTTACAAGCGCGTGGGCGTCACCGGCCTAATTTTGACCAAGGTCGATGGCGATGCGCGCGGCGGCGCGGCGATCAGCATCCGAGCGGTTACGGGCGTGCCGATTAAGTTTCTGGGCATTGGCGAAAAAACCGATGCGCTGGAAATCTTCCATCCCGATCGGTTGGCGTCGCGGATTCTGGGCATGGGCGACATGCTCACCCTGATCGAGAAGGCGCAGGAACATTTCGATCAGGAGCAATCCGCCAAGGCCGCGCAGAAGATGCTGGAAGCGCGCTTCGATCTGGAAGATTTTTTGCAGCAGATGAAGCAGATGAAGAAGATGGGGCCGCTCAGCGGCTTGCTCGACATGATTCCCGGTCTGGGCAACATGAAGGGCAAGATCGACGCGAACGAGGCCGAGCAGCAGATGAAGCAGATCGAGGCCATCATCAACTCGATGACCATGGACGAGCGACGGCGGCCCGATATTCTGAACGGCAGCCGCAAGCGCCGCGTGGCTAAAGGCAGCGGCACCAGCGTGCAGGAAGTGAATCAACTGATTCATCAGTTCCGCGACATGCAGCGCATGATGAAGCAGCTGGGCAAGGGCGGACGCGGCGGCGGTCTGGGCGCGTTGATGGGTCGAAGGTAAGAAGCAGGTAACTGGTAACGGGTCAATCGGTAATCAGTTCATTGGTCAACTGGTCAATCGGTTGGCAGGTCGGATTACCAATCACCAGTTACCAATCACTTTTGTGAGAGAATTGGAAGTTCGAAGTTGGCGTTGGGGTCCCTATCACCTCACCCTCTCTTCTCCGACATCCAATTTCCAACATCCAATTTCATTTCTTAAGGAGAGCAACACCGTGTTACGAATTCGCTTGCGCCGCGTAGGCGCGAAGAAGCAGCCGTTGTATCGTATCGTCATCGCCGAAAATGAGTGGCCGCGCGACGGCCGGTTCCTCGAGATTATCGGGCGCTATAATCCGCGCACCAATCCCGAGACGGTCGAAGTCAATGAAGAGCGCGCCTATCACTATCTGAAGAACGGCGCGCAGCCCACCGACTCGGTGGCGCAGAAGCTCAAGAAGCTGGGCACGCTGGGCCGCTTCGAGCGTTTGCAGAAGGGCGAAGCCGCTGAGGTCGTGCTGGCCGAGGCGCAAGCCGCCGCCGCTGCGACCAAGTCGA
>JAGOBP010000259.1 GCA_017999195.1 Thermoflexales bacterium | reverse complement strand
ACTATGACGACGGCACACGCACCTACGACGGTCATCGCGGCACCGATTACGCGCTCTATCCCTTTGGCTGGAACAAATTGGAGGCGGGCGAAGTGCAGGTCATTGCGGCCGCCGCCGGAACGATCATCAACAAGGTCAATGTCGATCCCACCGATCACAACTGCATCGTCAGCAGCAACGACCCGTGGAATTACGTGACCGTACTGCATGCCGATGGCCGCCTGACCATCTACGGTCACTTGCGTTACAACTCACTCACCAGCAAGAGCATCGGTCAGGCCGTCGCGCAGGGCGAATATCTGGGCACGGCCGCCAGTTCCGGCAACAGCAGCGGGCCGCATCTGCATTTCGAAGTGCGGACGGGTGGGTTCACCTCAAACGAGTGGGTTGATCCGTATGCCGGGCCAAACAGCCAACCGGCATCCTTGTGGACCAACCAACGGCCCTACTATGATTCGGCCATCAACAAACTGGCGACGCACGCGGCCCCGCCCGGCACACCGGATGCCTGCCAGCCGAGCATTCCCAATCTTCAGGACAGCTTTACCACGCCGCGCACCATCTATTTTTACAGTTACTATCGCGACTTTCAGGGCGCGCTGCCCACCCAACTCAAGATCTATCGTCCCGATGGCAGTACCTTCCAGTCATGGCAGTACACCTCGGCCACGGCCTTCTCGCCGTTGTGGAGTGCGGCCTGGGTGTTTAATTTCCCCGTCGGTGCGCCCAGCGGCACCTGGCGCTTTGAAGCGGTCTACAACGGTCAAACGTATGAGACCTTCTTCAACGTGGACGCGCCCACGACTGTAACCGTGACCAGTCCCAACGGCGGCGAGCAGTGGAATCGCCATCAGCCCCACTCCATCACCTGGACGGACAACCTGGGCGGTGAAGTGAACATCGCACTGTATCACAACGGCGTGTACTCAGCCTCACTCGCGACCAACACGCCCAGCGATGGGGAATATCTGTGGACGCCGGGCCTCGCCGTGTCGATCGGCACGGGCTATACGATCAGCGTCACCAGCGTTATCAGCCCCACTGTTTTTGATGTGAGTGATGCGCCCTTCACCTTGAACGATGGCGTGGTCATCGCGCACGACGACGGGGCACTCACCCTCGTGAACACCCCCACCACGATTGACCCGCTCAGCAACGACGAGGCGCCCAACCACCAAGCCTTAACCATCACGGCGGTGAGCTTGCCCCTCACCGGCACAGTCGGCCTCGTCAACTCGAGGATCATCTACACGCCCACGCTGGACTTCCTCGGCACGGATGTCTTCACCTACACGGCCAGCGCCAGCACCACGCAAGCCTCCGCCACCGTGACGGTCATCGTCGCCGCCGAGGTGTTTGAGGTGTTCTTGCCGCTGGTGATGAGGTAACTGCTCAACCGTCATTGCGAGGAGGCTATAGGCCGACGAAGCAATCTGCGCCGCCAATGAGATTGCTTCGTCGCAAAAAGCGCGGCTCGCAATGACGGCCGAGGTAAAACAAGACCTGTCAGGTTTCGGAAACCTGACAGGTCTTACAGTTAGTGCAGTTGGATTGCGTTCGCCATCCGTGTTGTTGCACGATCTTCATCACATACGCGTTATCGTTCTTGCTCGGGCCGTGTAATCCTGCGCACGCTCATCAAATTCAAGTTCCATTGCGTTAGGGTAATCGTTGCCAACTTGCTCGAAAAGTTCGACGATCTGTTGGCTACCAATGAAATATAACGCTTGATGCCGTTCGCGATCAGACGCGACTAGAATACCACTAAATTTATCCACGTCATCGAAGGAAAGGACAAACAGATAGCTGTGTACAACCTGATTGCATAAGAACACAAGATTACGCGAAACGGTTCGGCTTCTATCAAGATCGTAAAGTTCGCGGTAATCGAGTCGGTTTATTCGCGTAACCGACTTACCGCTCCATGGATATGCTACCAACCTTAGGCTTTGATTGGCAACATCGTCCGATAGTTTCTTGGCCTCGATCAATTTTCGTGTGGCATAGAAACCAAGCATAACCGTTTGCTCAACTCGCGCAAAAGAAGTTTCGGTCCATCGTTTTTGGCTAACTCTACGTTGAAGAGACTGGGCCTGTTTAAGCAAATCGTTTTTCCAATAACGCGATTCTGTAATCAATGCATATCTCCTTGCACTCCCATTTTACAGCCCATGGCTTCACCCTATGCTTACCGTCGAATTCGATTCGAACGGATTATACTCCGACCACCTCGCCCAACAAAAAACCTGCCGAAATCTCGCTCGATCTCGGCAGGCTGTCTTTCGCCCTACTCGCTCTTCTTCTTGCGCGTCACCCTACACAAACACCGCAGCCGAGACATGGAATCGTTGAGCCAGGGCGCGAATCTACCGGACACTGAGTTCGCGCTTACCGTTCAGCACCTCCGACACCACGCCTTGCGAACCAATCTCGGGCAAATCCGCCTGCGTTAGCGCCTGTTCGTCCATGAAAAAGCGCAACATCTCCGCCCCCGTACTGTCCGGCAACGGGTGATGTTGTTCCTCATAGGCGTGGATCAGGGTCCCCAGCGTATCGAGCAATCCGTAGAGCGGGTGGCGCTGATCCGTGCCGACCTCGTCCAGCAAGGTATTGAGCCGCTGAATCGCGCGGTCATAGTCGCGTTCAGTGCGAATCGTCAAGATTGGGCGCAATGTCGCCCAGTGAAGTTGAAGGTCCTTAGTCAGGAGGCTCATTTTTTCCAGGCTCTCTTATCATAAACTTGATGCGTAAGCACCTGGCGAACGTACACCGCGCCACGGTTAAAATGGATTGACGCAATCAACCGGTATTTGCTACCGCCAATATTGAAGACGATCCAATCACTGACTTTGTCTGCCGTCGGAAACGTCGCACGCAATTCGCCAAAGTTCCGATCGCAAACCGAGATGAAAGACAATCCCCCAAATTCGCAGGTACGGGCAGTTTCACCGGGCTGGGGCTTGCCGCTGCGTGATCCGAATCGCACAACTACCGAGTTGAATTCACGCAACCGATGGTGCAGCCAATCGGGCCGTCAACCGAAACACCAGCGGATTCAGCGTAATCGACAACAGCGCGCCCGCCAGAATCAAGTTCTGGCCCTCGGCGGGCAGCAAGTCCAGACTCAGGCCCAGCCCGGCCAGGATAAACGAAAACTCGCCGATCTGTGCCAGCGCACCCGACACCAGCAGCGCCGTCGAATGCGTATAGCGCAACAGCCGCACAATGGCATAGGCCGCCAGCGACTTCCCCACCATCACAATGGCCAGCACCACCAGCACTTGCAGCGGCTCCCGGATCAGAATCGCGGGATCAAACAGCATCCCCACCGCAACAAAGAACAGCACGCCAAACGCATCTTGCAGCGATTGCAGATCATGCACCGCGCGATGGCTAAAGTCCGACTCATTGATGACGATCCCGGCAAAGAACGCGCCCAGCGCAAAAGACACGCCAAACAATTGAGCCGAGCCGTAGGCAATGCCCAGCCCGATCGCCACCACTGCCAGCGTAAACAACTCGCGGACGCCCGTCTTCTCCACCTGCTTCAATAGCCACGGAAAAAAGCGCGTGCCGCCGATCAACATCAGGCCCACGAACACAACGACTTTGCCGATAGTCACACCCAGGCTGATCACAACATCACCAGAGGCCGTCGCGCCGCCCGATGGCAATCGGCCGCCCAACAGTCCCGCCAGGGCGGGCAGCAAGACCAGCATCAACACCATCACCAAATCTTCGACGATCAGCCAGCCCACCGCAATGCGCCCGTTCGTGTCCGACAGCATGCCGCGCGTTTCCAGCGCCCGCAGCAACACGACCGTGCTGGCCACCGACAGCGCCAAGCCAAACACCAGGCCCGAACCCAGCGACCACCCCCACAGCGCCGTCGCCCCGATGCCCAGGCCGGTCGCGACCACGATTTGCAGAATCGCCCCCGGCACAGCGATGGCCCTCACCGCCCACAAATCGCGGACAGAAAAGTGCAGGCCCACGCCGAACATCAGCAGAATCACGCCGATCTCGGCCAGCTGCGGCGCCAGATGCACGTCGGCCACAAAGCCCGGCGTAAACGGCCCCACCGCGATGCCCGCCAGCAGATAGCCCACCAGCGGCGGCAGTCGCAGCCGCACGGCGATGAAGCCCCCCACAAACGCAAAAGCCAGACCAACCGCGATCGTTGCAATAAGCGAACTTTCGTGAGACATCTGATTGCGCCCCCGCGCCCAGTAAAGTCTTTGATCTAAATCAACCCCTTCAGCTTCAACAGCCCCATCACCGCGATCGTCGTCGCGTCCTTGATCGTGCCGTCCAGCATCATGTGCTCCATCTCCGCCAGCGTAAACGCGCGCGTGATCAAGCCCGCTTCCTCCGCATCCAGATCGCGTTCACCCTTGCTGAAACCGCTGGCCAGATAGATGTGATAGCCCTGCGAGGAATACCCGTACGCCATGTGCAGATAAGCCACATGCGTCATCACCGCCGCCGATAGGCCCGTCTCCTCCCGCAGTTCCGCCCGCGCCAGCACCTCTGGATCAGTGCCCGGTTGATCTTCCCACGAACCTTGTGGCAATTCCCAATAACGCTGCTGCACCGGATAACGATACTGCTCTACCAAATGGATGATCCCATTCTCGATCGGCGCGATCACGACGAAATCGGTTTTCTCGATCACGCCGTACACGCCCTCGCGGCCATCGCTGCGCCGAATCGCATCCTCGCGCACGCGCATCCAGCGATTCTGATACACGATGCGCGTGCCGATGGCTTCAATTTCCGGTGTCGGTTCAGTCACGATTCAAGTCCTTATCGCAAGCCATTATCCTCGCTCCACGGAATGACCCACGCCTGTCGCCCGCCCGCCTTCGCCAGCGTCCAGCCGCACACCTGCTTCGACGTGATCAGCATCTCGGGATCAGTGAAGTGCGCGTCATTCAAATCCAGCCCGCTCGTCGCGATGATCTCTCGGGCCGCCGCGACACTCTCGGCCAGTTTCAATCGCACCAAAAAATCCGCGATCGGGATGCCCAGCCCCAGCGCATACTCCGCCATCGCGATTTTTGGGATTGAGGATTGAGGTGTATCTTTGTCTGCGTGTGTCGTCATTGAATCTCGCCATGTCGAGCGTTATTTTCGTGGGTCAATCGAGTCGGCACAGGTCGACTTCGTGCTTGTGTTGCTGCGACTTCAGTCGCCGGGGATCACCCCTTCGGCTGAATCATATCCCACTTATTGCCGTACAGATCGAAGAACACCACCACGCGCCCGTACGCTTCCTCGCGCGGCTCTTCCGCAAACCTTACGCCGTGCGCCTGCATATGGCGATAATCGCCTTCAAAATCAGTCGTATGCAAGAACAAGAACACGCGTCCGCCGGTTTGATTGCCCACATGCGCGGTCTGTTCATCGTTCACGGCTTTCGCCAGCAGCAACGACGCGCCCTGGCCGCCTGCTGGCGCAACGACTACCCAGCGTTTACCGTTTCCCATGTCCGTATCTTCGATCAACGCGAAGCGCAGCGCCTGCGTAAAGAACGCCAGCGCCTCATCGTAGTCACGCACCACCAATGCCAACGACACAATCGATTGAGTCATACCGTTGTTCCTGACGCTTGAATTTGATCGGTAAGACGACCGATAAACTCGTCCCACACCGGATAGTCGCTATCCTGCCAGATAACGGCTCGAAACGCGCCTGCTTGCTCCGCCGTCCAGCCCAGATGCTTCAGCGCGTACAACGAATAAAACGCCGTCACGCGAAAATTAGCCGCGCAATGGATCAGCACTTTTTCAACGCTCGTCGCTTGCAGTGCCGCGTCAAACGCCGCGAAGTCACTGTCTTTGGGCGCGGCCCAATCGACGGGAATGTGATAATGCCTCAGCCCCAACGCCTGCACGATTGGCCCTTCATTCTTCAACGCCGACTGATTCTCACTCGGCACTAAATTGATCACCGCCGTAAAGCCTTCAGCGGCCGCAGCCTGCAATTGCTCTTCGGTCGGTTGCCCACTCGTGATCAACCGCTCGTTGATCTTCAGATAGTTGTAGATGTCTTCAGTGCTCATCTTTCACCTTTGCCATCGCCATCGATTAAAATCGACGGCGTTCACCCTCGCGCCCGAATCCGAATCGCCACATAACCACCCACAGCCAACACGCTGACCACAATCAACACGGCCAGCACATTACCCCAATTGACGGTGCGGCTGACAAAAGCCACGCCCGCGCAGCCGCACGTCAACAGCCAGCCGCCCAGCAACATCAACGCCGTCAACACCGTGCGCGAATTGG
>JAGOBP010000258.1 GCA_017999195.1 Thermoflexales bacterium | reverse complement strand
GCAGCAGACCGTTGCCGGTCATCTCACCGGCTACCAATGGCGAGGCCGTTGTGCGAATGGACATCTGGCACGATGTATTAGATAGCCTCGATCTGGCCGTGTGTGCCGTCGATCGTGACTTGTGCGTTACCCTGTGTAATCGCACCTGGGATGTGTTGGCACACACCACGCAGCGTCCCGAAATGCACTCCGAACAGTTGCTGGGGCGTCCGTTTCTGGACACCCTGCACGAGCAAGATCGGCAGCGCTGGACGGGCATTTGCGCGCGCTTGCTGGACGGCGAAGAGGTCAGTTACTGGGCCGAGTTAGCCTGGCCCATGCCGGGCCGACGGCGCTGGATGGCGCTGACCGCGCGCACCCTGTTTAATGCAGACGGTGAGGCGACGGGCTTGTCGTTTACGTTGGCCGACATCACCGATCGCAAGCGACTGGATATTGAAACGGCGCGGCACCGGGTGGAGTTGCGCGGCCTGTTTGAAGTAGCCCAAAGCGTGGGCCTGGTCAGCGATGAAGCCGAACTCTTCCGCCGGGTCACCGGCCATTTGGGTTACCTGTTTGGCGGGCGCATTTGTGCGGTGGCGCTGCGCGACGAAACCACCAATCGCTTGTTGACGCGCGCCCCGGCGCACGGCTTGAAGCCGCACGAATTGGCTGAATTTGAGTTGCCGCCGTCCTTGTTTTCGGATGTTAGCGTGCCGATGCCTGGCTTGACGACGCCATCCTTTGCGTTGTACAACAATCTCGATCGGACTGACGGCGACTGCCGGGCCTTTGCCGATCGCTGGGGCATTGGCAGCTTGCTCAGCGCGCCGCTGCGCAATCATGGCCGCCTGCTGGGGCAGTTGATCCTGGCGGATGCCGCCAACAAATTCAATGATGATGAGGGCCGTTTGCTGGCGACCTTTGCCGGTCTGGTGTCGGCCGCCATCGATGCAAATTTGTTGGTGCTGGCGCTGGAAGATCGAGCCGATAAACTGGGCGCGGCCCTGGAAGAAATTCAAGAACTGGATCGGATGAAGGACAGCCTGATTCAGAATGTTTCGCATGAACTGCGCCTGCCGTTGATGGTCATTCAGGGTTATGCCGATTTGCTGCGCGACGGCGCACTGGGCGAACTGGACGGCGAACTGCGGCAAGCCATCGAAGTCATCAGCGACAAGACCTTGCTGTTGAGCAAGCGGGTGGACGACATCATGCTGCTGCGCGGTCTGCGCCAGACCGACTTGCAGCTGAGCCAGATTTCGCTGGCCGCCCTGGCGCGCAGCGCCATCGAACGGGCGCAAGCCCGCGCTGATCAAAACAAGGTTGTCTTCGTCGACGACATCGCCGCCGAAACGACGCCGTTGGTCGCGGACTATCGCCGCCTGGAGCAAGTCATCGACGAACTGCTGGAAAACGCTGTAAAATTCAGCCCCAACGGCGGCGAGGTGCAAGTCACGGTGCGCGAAGGCGGCGATGTGGTTTATCTGAAAGTATCCGATCAAGGTATCGGCATTCCGGCCGAGCAACTGCCGCGTATCTGGGATCGTTTCTATCAGTCCGACGCTTCGACCACCCGCCGGTTTGGCGGCACGGGTGTGGGGCTGGCCGTGGTCAAGCAGATTGTCGAAGCGCACGGCGGCCAGGTCTGGGCCGAAAGTCAAAACGGGCGGGGCAGTCAATTCTACGTGGCGTTGCAGCGCACGCGGCCGGTGGCGGGAGAACAGGAACATGCCTAAAGACAGCATACTCATCATCGACGACGATCCAGACACGATCGAATTTCTGCGCATTGTGTTCACGGTGCGCGGCCGTGAGTTGACCGGCGCGCACACCGGCACAGAAGGTCTGCGCCTGGCGCGTGAGCGTCGCTTCGATCTGATCCTGGTCGATGTGATGATGCCCGACATCGACGGTTACGAAGTCTGTCGCCGGTTGCGCGCCGACCCGCTGACCGCCACCATCCCGATCGTGATTCTGACCGCGCGCAGTTCGCTCGTTGATCAGACGTTGGGGCTGGAAGCCGGGGCCGATCGGTTTTTGATCAAACCCGTCGGCATTTCAATTTTGACTGGGCTGGCTGATACGCTGATCGCGGAACATCGGCAGACAGAGGGTAATTCGGCATGAAAGCGTTGATTGTAGAAGATGACCCTGACGCACGTAAAGTGCTTAGCCTTATCCTGAAACTGGACGGTTACCAAATCCACTCTGCGCCGGGCGGACAGGAAGCGTTGAACATACTGGCCGATTTAGTGCCGGATGTGATTTTGCTGGATGTGATGATGCCGGGGATGGACGGCTATCAGGTTTGTCAGTGGGTCCGATCGAATCCCGCCGTCCGGCATGTGCCTGTGATCATGTTGTCTGGCAAAGCCGACCCGGAGAGTGTGGCGCGCGGCATGGAAGTAGGCGCCGACGAGTATCTGTCCAAACCCATCACGCCCAGCAGCCTGACCAAGCAACTGAAAACCGTGCTGGCTCGCACCGCTGCCCGCACGCAAATCTAGCCCCGGCTAATGCGAAGCAATGTAGTCTGCGAAGTCGCGCCCCAGTGCGGTCAGTTGGCCCGTGACCCGATCGATCAGGTTGCCGGTGGGATACGTGCCGTCGGACAGACTGTACCAGCACCAGCGCTGCACCAGCCGGTTGCCGTCTGACGGCAAGCCGATTGCGCCGTCGGTGGCCGAGAGGAAGTAGTCGAACGTACCCAGCATAAAGGTGCGCACGCGCGCGTAGTCAAAACCCAGGTCCTCATACATCAACACCCCGTATTCGGACACGATCAGTTCTTTATCGCGGAAACCTCGTTCGGCCATCCACCGCCGAAAATCCACAATCTGCTCTTTGAAGCGTTCTAAGTTATCGTGATCGTCGATCTCGACGATCAGGCCGCTGTTGGCCGTCAGGCCGGGCGGAATTTCTGCGCCCCAATCGCCGCGCCTTTCCGGTAAGATAAAGTTGTGCACGTTCCACACATCGATGGGCATGTCCTGACCAAAGCGCTCCCAATAGAGTGCCAGGATGCGATCGAGATATTGCAGCCGTAACGGCGAGGGCTGAGTGACGCCCGCAATGGCGATGCGGCTGGTGGGATCGGCTTGTTTGAGCGTGGCGTACACATCGTGATACACCTGCACATATTGCTCAGGTGTGGCGTTGTCCTGCCAGATCACATCCGGTTCGTTGCCGATGAGCCACAGCGAGCCGGGGCTGCGTTGCGCGATGTCGGCCAATGTGGCAAGGTCTGGTCTGGGTTGTCCGCGTGGCACGCGCACCATGCGGATATATTCCGGTCCGGCGGGGCGGCCACTGGATGCCAGGCTGTTCCAGTCCAAGAACCAGCCTGCGCCTAGATCCGCCAGCCGCGCGATGAAGGGCGCGGGCAGACTGACGCCGATACCGAAGCGTTGCCGCGCACCAGTGATGACAACCGGGGGCAGGGCCGAGGCAACGGGGGCGGGTGGCGTCTGGGTGGCGGTTGCGACTTGCGATGGCGTCGCGGCGCGGGTCGCGATTGTGACCATCACCCTGGTGGCCGTTTTAGTAACGCGCGACGTTGAAGAATCCGTATCCGTGACCATTGGCTTAGCCGTGCCGGTTGGCAGGCCGGGAGTTTTAGCCGTGGTCGGCGCGACCGTCGGGATTAGGTGCTCAGCGATGGGCGTGGCCGTCTCGGTGGCGGGTACCTCGGTCGGCACGAGGGTCGATCGGGGCGCGGGTTGGGCCGCCTGATTAGCCCAGTAGATCAGGGGCAAAGCAAGGCCGAGCATGATCAAGATCAAGCCCAGTCCGCGCCGCACATCTAGTCGATGGGTCATGCGGATTTCTTGGAGCGTCGTCCGAAGAGCAGTAAGCCGCCGATGACCACTAACACGCCGCTGCCGATGAGGAGCAGGGTCGATGAGTTGTCCGTGTTGGCCGGTGGGGCTTGATCGTTGCTGCCGCTCACGACCGGGATCGAGACGGTGCCCGGCGAAGTTGAACTGCTGGGCGCGATTGTCGCCGCTGCGGTCGTCGGGGTAGGTGAGGCGGCCTCGACGGTGGCTGTGGCTGTCGGTTCGGGCGCGGCGCTGGTAGCGGCGCGAGTCGCGGTGGCCGTTGACCCGGCAACCGCAGGCGTCAGGCTGGGCGTGGCCGTTTCGGGCAGGGCGGTAGTGGTGGGCGGCACCGGTGTCGGGGTGATGGTTGAACCGGCCGGTGTGACGAACGTTGGCGTCAAGGTCGGGTCTTTGGGCGGATTCGGCTCGCGCGTGTTGGTGGGCGCGGGCGGGTCGGTGGGGGCCGGTGTGGGTGGCTTGGGTGTGCGGGTTGGGACAGTCTGGGCGAGGTGGTTCCCGTTGGGCGAAGCCCAGGCGGTTGGCCCGGCCAGATTGGCAAAGACGACCAGTGTGACAAGGAGCACACTGCCCCAGACTGTCCAGCGATTGATCTGCATAGTGTTCCTCCAAGAGGCATTCGCCCCTACTGCATGATGACGCGAATATCTTGATCGCGATCCAGGGTCAGTTGAAACACGGCGCGTGTGTCACTTAACTCGATCGGTTGGGGCTGCGCCCCGGCGATGCGTTGGCCGTTCGGCGCGGTGACGATGACGGTCAGCGGCCAGTGACCGGCTCCCGCTTGTTTTTGCACGCGCAGCGTATAGACGCCGTCGGGCTGCACCGTGCCGATCGGGAGGCGGTAGTTTAGGCTGCTGTTCAGCGATTGACTGCGCCTGACCAGGACGAGTGTGCTAAAGATCGTTTTATCGGCTTCAGTCGAGGTCGACGTTGCGCCGTCACTGAGTGCGCCTGTGATCAGTTCGCCGGCTTGCGTCGGATGACGGGTGGCGTCGATCAACGTCGTGCCCTGCGGTGTCAGCACGCGCCGATAATTCCAGTAGCATTGCTGGGCCAACATCTCGTAGGTCGTCGATAGATTATACGGCGGAACGACGTGCGGACAGTCGGGCGCGGGGGTGCCGCGCTGCGTGTACGTCAGGTCCAAGCGGGCGGCCGCGGATCGATCGGGATTGAGTTGAACCGTGTAGGTGTACGCTTCACTGATCAACGAGTTGACTTTGTTGTAGCCTAAATTGGCATCGACGATTATCAAGAAATCGCCGCTGGTTTTGGGCAGTGAGCCGTCCCAGCCGGTCTCGCGCAAGGGCGCGTTCAGCGCGGGATCGGTCAGCGTGATCAGCAAATCGTGGCTGTTAAGGACACTGGATACGGCGCGACTTAATTCGCTCCAGTTGATGTCGTCGGTCTGGTTCAAGACCCGATCGAGCATGGCCTGCATCACGCGCCCAATGAAGTCTTTACGCTGGACGTACCACGCGCCCACATTGCTCTGGCCGGACGGCGCCCAGGCACTGCGCATGTAAGCGCGAATGGTCTTGGACGTTAACGGCGGCTGGGTGGCGTCGATGGTGAGCGAACCCAGCCCGGCCGTCAACGCTTCGACCACGTTTTGATTCAGCGCGATTACCCCATCGAATGTGCCGCCCTGCGTGTAGGTGTACAACTCGATCGCCTGACGCGCGCTGGTCGGGAAGTCCGGCGACCAGTTGCTGTCGCGGAACAGCCACAACTGGGTGCCCATGATGTCCCACAACGGCGCGGGCGGATCGCCGTACGGCTTGGTAAAGTCGTCCACTTGATAGGCGTCGTTGACAGTCAGTGTGACGATCTTGCCCGCATCCAGCGTCACCTGCCCGGCCGCGCTGATGAAGCCGCCCGTGGGACGCAGTTCATCCTCATTTTGCAGGATGATCAGATACGTGCGCGGCCGATCAGCGCCCAGCAATTGCGGCGCGATGCGGGCCAGCGACAGGCCGTTGCGTAACAGCGGATAGGCCGCATCGAAACGATCCATGATCGAGCGCAAGCGCGGCGACAATGCGGGTGTATCAATGGCCTGACGGCTATTGCCCGCCCGATCGATATTCGCGGCAAATGAGTTCATGGCCGGTTGTAAAAGTTGCAGCACGCGCGTCAGCATGGGCAGCGAGAAGCGTCCGTCGGCGCTGGGCGGCGGCCAGAAGGGCGTCATCATGCGCAAGGCGCGATCGGCTATTTCGGTGAATTCCAGCGTCATATTCAACAACGCCGGAACTGCGCGCACATCGCCGCCCACTTCGGGCAGCCAGCCCAACGCGGGCGTGAGGGCTAACAGCGGCGCGGCGAGTGATCGCAGCGCCGTGAGGTTCTGATGGATCGACATGACATGCGTCTGAATCTGCGGCAGATCAATTTGCTCGGGCTTCAGCGGGCTGGGCAACTGGGCGGCCAGGTCTTGCAAGGCCAGCACATCGGCGCGCAGGTTCAGACCCAGATAGGCC
>JAGOBP010000257.1 GCA_017999195.1 Thermoflexales bacterium | reverse complement strand
CTACTTGTTTCCTTGTTCCTTTGTAGTACCGTCAACCCAATTTGATACGTCACCCACACCATGATCGCGCCCAGCATCACGTTGATCCAGCGCGCGATGTGAACCATCAACACGACACCGTGATAGGGCCACGCTTCATCGGGACCGTGCAGATAGCGGTTTTTGTTATCGTTGTTGATTTCCCAATAGCGATAGCCGTAATACGGATTAGGCGCCGGCTCATACAACGCGTCGTGATCGGGCGTAATCCACGCGGTCGCCAACGCAGCGATGAGATAGTACAGCGGCGGATGATGCGCCTGAATGCGCGGCTGATCGTCACGCTGTTCGGGCAAAGCGCCGTACTGTTGAATGTAACGGATATATCGAAAGTGATGCAGTTCGTCAGTGGATTCGTAGATGGGATTGGCCACGCTGAAGCCAACGGCCAACGCGACATAGCCGATCAGAATCGCCGTGAACAGCCCGTGTGAACGCAGGATAGTTAGAAAACGAGTGCGCATGATAGGAATCAAACCGCCGACGTGATGTCGGCGGCAAGGTGCGGCGATTATAACGGCGGGTGATAAATCGCACAAGACACACGGGCTAATGCTTGCCACGCGGTCTCCAATGCGCGTATAATTGACCCATCCTCACTTGCCGCCACAAGGAGCGCGCTATGCCGATTGTTTATGCGGGTCGCTACATCCACGTGAATCTCAGCACCGGGCAAATCAATCTCAAGCCCATTGATGACGCCGATGTGCGCAAGTACTTGCTGGGCAGCGGCTACGCGGCCAAGCTCTTCTCCGATGAGCTCGATCCAACGATCGGGCCGCTCGATCCGCGCGCCACAATCTACATCTTCAACGGCTTATTATCTGGCACCTTCGCGCCGACCGGCTGCCGGTCGTCCTTCTGCGGCCGATCGCCCTTGACCGGCATCTGGAATGAAGCCAATCTGGGCGGGCATTGGGGCGCGGAACTGCGCTTCGCGGGTTATGATGGGATCGTCATCACGGGGAGGGCTGAAAAACCAGTCTATTTATACATCAACGGCGATCAGATCGAAGTGCGTGACGCCGCTCATTTATGGGGCAAAGACACGTTTGAAGTTCACGATCTGCTCATCGCCGAAACGGACGAGAAAGCGCGCGCGGCCATCATCGGGGCGGCGGGTGAAAACTTGGTAAAAATCGCGGGCGTAGTCAGCGGCGGACACGATCATGCGCGCATGGCGGCGCGCGGCGGCATGGGCGCGGTGCTCGGCTCAAAAAACCTCAAGGCCATCGTCACGCGCGGCAAAGACAAGCCGCAATACGCCGATGCCAAAGCCTTCCACGCCACCGTGAAAGAAAGTAATAAATACATCATGGCGCACGGTCCCGCCGAAGCACTGCATCTGGTGGGCACAGCGGGCGGCCATCCCGGCACCGATAAATTCGGCGACAACGCGATCAAGAACTGGCGCGGCGGCAACTGGACCGAAGGGACGATCAAGACTTCAGGCAAAGCGATTGCCGAAACCATCTTCGCGCGCCACACGTTTTGTCACGCCTGCCCGATCGGCTGTGGCAAAGCGATCGAGGTTAAAGAAGGCAAATACGCGGGTGTGCGCGGCGAAGGCCCGGAATATGAAACGCTGTGCGGCTTTGGATCGAATCTGCAATGCGACAACCTCAACGCCATCGCCGCGATGAATGACTGGTGCAACCGCTACGGCCTGGATGTAATCTCAACCTCCGGCATCATCGCCTGGGCATTTGAAGCCTATGAAAAAGGCATTTTCACGACCACCGACACCCACGGTCTGGAATTAAACTGGGGGGACGACGATGCCATCATCGCGCTGATTCACGCGATCGGGCAGCGGCAGGGCCTGGGTGATCTGCTGGCTGAAGGTTCACGTGAAGCTGCTCGACGCATCGGCCAGGGCACGGACCAATTCGCCATGCACGTCAAAGGGCTGGAGATGCCGTATCATGATCCGCGCGGCTTTGCCAGCATGGGCGCGAACTATGCCACCGCCAGCCGCGGCGCGTGTCACCTCGAAGCGATTTCGTACTGGCGCGGCAATGGCCTCGAGTGGCCGGGCTGGCAGGACGGCGATTCGCAAGGCTGGGTGGAGAAGAAGCGTTTTGATTCCACCATCGGCGCAGCGGTGGCCGTTGATTTTCAAAACTACATGACCACCTACAATCCGTTGGGCCTGTGCAAGTTCATCACCAAAGGCTCATTCACGCCTGCGCAAACCGCCGAATTGGTGAACAAAGCGCTGGGCTGGAACTGGACCGGGCAAGACTTGCTTGAGGCGGGCGCGCGGCTGTTCAACTTCAAGCGACAGATCAACAATCGCTTGGGCATCACCGTCAAAGACGACGTGCTGCCGATGCGTCTCACGACTGAGCCGCGCCCAAGCGGTTCGGCGGCCGGCGTGTTGCCCGATATGGAGTTGATGCTGAAAGATTACTATGCCATTCGCCGCTGGGATGCGAACGGCGCACCGACCAAAGAAGCGTTGTTGCCCTAACTCATCGGGCTTGGATCGGCGCAAGTCGTGCATCAGGCAATTTCCGCACACACCGTCAACCCAAGGAGAACATCATGACCGAGCCCATTTTCGTCACACCGCAAGCCGGTTCAGGCGGCGTCACTATTCGCCTCGCCCCGCAGATCGATCCCGCCACCAAAGTGGGTCAGTTAAATGAAGGCGCGCGCCTCGAACTCGACACTCAGGGCGCAGAGTGGCACACGGCCAAAGTGTATGTCGCGATGAGCGTGGCCGAAACGATCGATCAACACCTGAAGCCTAAAGCCAACTGGGAGACCATCAACGTCCGATCGGCGCCGCGCACTGATCCCGGCACCGATGTCGGCGATCTGGCGCAAGCTCAACGCTTGGAAGTGATCGGTTCGAGCAACGATTGGTTCATCGCGCGCGTGTACGTGTCCGCGGAGTTTACGGACGTCGTTAATCCCGATCAATCTTCCGAGCCGAACGGTTTTGATGTGCCGCACAATTCGCCGCTGACATTGGCTGAATTGCAGGCCTTATCGCTGACGCCTGCGCAACGGCGCATCGCCCCCGGCAATGCGCCGCAAGCGGCTTTCACCGCCGCCCGCATCTGGAACAAATACGGCGGTCTGCTGGAACCGCTGGCCAACAAGATCGGCATCGATCCAGGTGCGGCGGTCGCCGTCGTCGCCATCGAATCGGGCGGCAGCGGCCTCGGCCCCGACGGTCGCATGATCATCCGCTTCGAGAATCACTTGTTCTGGGGGCATTGGGGCAAAGCCAACGCCGCGACCTATCAACAATCTTTCCAATTTGATCAAACCGTCACGTGGCGCGGGCACAAATTCCGCACACAGGCCAACGCCCCATGGCAAGACGTGCATACCAATCAGGCCAGCGAATGGGCCGCATTGACGCACGCCCGCACGCTGGACGATCAGGCCGCGAAGAAATCGATCAGCATGGGGCTGGTACAGATTCTCGGCTCCAATCATCGCACCATCGGCTACGACACCGTCGACGCGATGTTTGACGCCTTCAGCGCCGACGAGCGTTTTCAAGTGCTGGGCTTCTTCAATTTCGTCAAGAACGATCAACGCCAAGTCAACGCCTTGCAAGCCAAAGACTTCGTCGCCTTTGCCCGCATCTACAACGGTCCCGGCCAACCCGATCATTACGGCAGTCTGATCAAGGGCGTGTTTGACGGGTTTAAGACGTTGCAAGGCGCGTAGTCAACAGGTCAACCAGTAACTGGTAACTGGTCAACCGATCACCGATTACCAATCCACTATCCCACTGAGGTCACTCATGCCCACAGTCATCAAGAATGGAACCATCGTCACCGCCAGCGACACCTATCAAGCCGACATCCTGATCGATGGCGAGAAGATCGCCGTCATCGGCGAAGGGCTGGAAACTGAGGGCGCGCGCGTCATCGATGCGAGCGGCAAATACGTGTTGCCCGGCGGCATCGATGTGCATACGCACCTGGAACTTAACGTCGGCGCGACAGAGTCGTCCGACGATTTTTACACCGGCCACAAAGCCGCGGCCTTTGGCGGCACGACCACCCACATCGATTTTGCCATTCCTGAAAAGGGCAAGTCGCTGCGCTCCGGCATCGAAACGTGGCACACCAAAGCCGAAGGTCGCGCCGTCATCGACTATGCTTATCATGCCAATCTCGTTGAAGTCACGGACGCCATCATCGATGAAATTCCGTCGATTGTGAATGAAGGCGTGACCAGCATCAAAGCGTTGATGGCCTACAAAGGCCGCCTGCAGATCGATGACACCGGCCTGTTCCGCGCGCTGCAAAAGGCAAGCGAACACGGCATCTTAACAATGGTCCATGCGGAGAACGGCGACGCCATCGACATCTTGATCAAAGACACAGTGGCGCGCGGCGATCTCACGCCCCCGTGGCATGCGCGCACCCGACCGGCCTGGCTGGAAACCGAAGCAACGCTGCGCGCCATCGCGTTGGCGGGCGTGGCGCACGCGCCCTTGTACGTGGTGCACATGACGTGCGAAGGCGCAGTCGATCAACTGCGCTATGGGCGACAGCATGGTCTGCCCGTCATGGGCGAGACGTGCACCCAATATCTGTTCTTCACGGAAGATGATCTGGCCCGGCCCGACGGCGCGAAGTTTGTGTGCTCGCCGCCGATCCGATCGAAGCGCGATAATGCCGCGATCTGGCGCGCGCTGCAAAACAACGATCTGCAAATCATCTCGACCGATCACTGCCCGTTCCTCTTCGATGGCACGAAACCGTTCGAGTATGAAGGCGTACCGTATCAACGGCCCGGCAAAGAACTAGGCCGCGAGAACTTCACCAAGATTCCCAACGGCCTGCCCGGCCTGGGTGATCGCATGATCATCTTGTGGAGCGAAGGGGTCGCGAAGGGGCAGCTGACGGCCAATCGGTTTGTGGAGATCACCGCGACGAATCCGGCTAAAGTGTTCGGCATGTATCCGCGCAAGGGCACGATTGCGGTTGGATCAGATGCCGATCTCTTGATCTGGGATCCAGCGATCAAAAAGACGTATGGCGTGGGCACATCGTATCAGCGCGTGGATTACAGTTTGTTTGAAGGCTGGGAAACCACGGGCTGGCCCATCAAGGTCTTGCGCCGCGGCGAGTTGCTGATCGATGACGGCCAGTGGCTCGGTCGGGCGGGCAGCGGCCAATTTGTGCGCCGCCAGGCGCATGCGCCGGTGATTTGATGTTGGCTATTGCTCAGGAGATGGGTTCTATGCGTGGTTTGATCATGGGTCTGGTGTTGCTCGCAGTGCTGGGCGCGGCCTGTCAACCTGCCCCGGCGATCGATCTAGGCGGTGACGTGCCGACGTTCAAATTCGGTAGCCCGGCCTTCGCCGAAGGCGCAACGATTCCCGTTGACTTCACGTGCGGCGGACAAGACAAGCCGCCTGAACTGCGCTGGAGTGAGGCTCCGGCCAACACGCGCAGTTTTGCGCTCATCATGGACGATCCCGACGCACCGGGCGGCACGTTCACACATTGGGTGCTGTTCAATATCCCGGCCACGGTTTCAGGCCTGACTGAAGGCGACACGACGACCGGCCTGAGTGGCGCAAATGGTTTTGGCAAAGCCGGTTATGGCGGCCCGTGCCCGCCACCCGGCAACGCGCATCGCTACTTCTTCAAGTTGTACGCGCTGGATGTGGAGGCGGTGAACCTTACGGCTGGCGCGGCGCGGACCGCAGTGGAAGCGGCGCTCAAGAGCCACATCATCGGCCAGGCTCAGTTAATGGGCCGCTACGGACGATGATGATTTAATCGCAATATGCGCTTTCGGCGCGAACGTGGTAAAATCGCTCGCCTGCTCAATTTCTACGTGACGAAGGAACCTGCGCACCACTTTAACCTTAACGGCTGGATGGATAAACACAAGCGGTCGATACTACGTTGACATTTGACCCCGGCCTGCTTAAAATACCGGGGCGATTTTTCCATACCCTCTGGAGGTTTGATGAAAGATTACGCCACAACCGCACTGCGTAACGTTGCCTTGCTAGGCCACGGCTCTTCCGGCAAGACGAGCCTGGGTGAAGCGATGTTATTCAGTTCCGGCGCGATTACGCGCCAGGGTCGGGTCGAAGACGGCTCGACCGTTTCGGACTTTGACGACGAAGAAATCCGCCGTCACATTTCGCTCACCACTTCGCTGTTGCCGCTCGAGTACCAGGGTTGCAAGATCAATGTGCTGGACACGCCGGGCTACACCGATTTTGCCGGTGAAGTCAAAGGCGCCGTCCGCGTGGTGGAAGCGGCTGTGATCTTC
>JAGOBP010000256.1 GCA_017999195.1 Thermoflexales bacterium | reverse complement strand
AAGGATGCCAGCCACGCCCATCTCACCGGCGACCTGACCATCCGCGACGTGACCAAGGAAGTGACGCTGGACGTGGAGTACAACGGCCAAGCCAAAAGCCCCTGGGGCACCACCAACGCCGGCTTCAGCGCCAAGACCAGCATCAACCGCAAGGATTGGGGCTTGAACTGGAACGTGGCACTGGAGACAGGTGGCATCCTCGTCGGCGACCAGATCAACATCGCCATCGAGTTGGAAGTGGTACAGCAGCCGGACGCCGCGCCCGCCGAAGCCGTCGCCGCGTAAGACCGGCCTGCGACGCCAGCCACCTCAAAACGACAGCCCAAGGGATTTTACCGGTAGAAGTTGGATTGGCTAGAAACAGCGTATCAAAAAAAGACGAGCGCCAGCGGGGGTTGGCGCTCGTCTTGTGTTTTGCATTGACAAACCGTGATGGCGGGCTTATGCTTGCTTCCATAGAGGAGCCAGCGTCCCCAGACTCGGCGCTGCTGCACCGCTGATAAGGACCACGCCCATGCCCACTCGCCGCCCGCCCGACCCCGACACCCTGACCTGGCACTACGATATGCCACTGCTCACCAATCGTTACATTCTGTGGGATGTGTTTCGCATCATCGCCCTGAGCCTCGCGATCATGGTCGGGCTGATAGCGCTCTTCGGCGTGGTGCTGGGCGATCCGGTGTCGCTTCCGATCGAATTTCTGATCCTCATCGGCGGCATCGTCACCGCCTTGTTCCTCTTCGTCGCACTGGTGATCTTTGGCAATCGCTATCGAGCGGGCTTCGTGCTCAACTCAAAACAGGCTGTTTTTCAGGGCATCGGCTGGGGTGACAACACCTGGGCACGCGTAATGAAGCGCGGCCTGAAAGTGCTGGCCTTCTTCGCCGCGCAGAGCGATCCCACGCAAAACAGCACGACCAACATCCGTTGGCGCGAAGTTCGCAAAGTCAACGTCAACCGCGCCACACGCGTCATCTCACTGTGCGACGCATGGCACGTCGTTATCCGGCTGTACTGTCCGCCCGAGGTATTCGATCAAGCCCTGGCGCACGTCCAGCGCTACACCGGAGGAACCGCATGAGCGCTGATCTCCATCACGGGCCGACGCTATTTCGAGGACCGCTGTTCTGGTGTCTCGTTCTGGCCCTCGCCGCGATCGGTTTTCCACTGGCCGCGCTTGCGCAAGCCGCTCCGACGTTGTCCGGCGGCCCATTCTACGTCGCGACCACGGGCAATGACAGCAACGATTGCCTGTCACCCGCCACCGCCTGCCGATCGATTGGTGCCGCTATTGGCAAAGCCGCCGGGGGTTGCGCTATCCTGATTGCCGCCGGCACTTACTATGAGTGGCTCACGCTGGACAAAGACCTCACCCTATTTGGTACTGACCAGGCACCCGCCGTCATCGACGGCGGGTCTGCCGGGCGCGTCATGACCGTCCCGTTATCGGTCACAGTGAATCTCGTTAACCTGACACTTCAGCATGGACTGGCCGCTCAAGGCGCGGGCATTTACAATCAAGGCACCCTGCTCTTAAGCGACAGCACCGTCGCATACAACACCGTATTAGCAACAGGCGGCGGTATCTGGAATAGCGGTACACTGATTGCCCTGCACAGCGCGATTGTCAACAACTCGGCCAATCCGGGCACAGCGGGCGGCCTGTGGAATGAGGGCATCGCAGCGCTCAGCAACAGTCAGATTAGTGAAAACAGCGTCAGTGAAGGGTATCAATGCGTGGCCGGTATTGAGAATCACGGCCAGTTGACGCTGGATCACAGCGAAACCAGCGGCAATCGGGGCGGTAGCTGCTACGCCAGCGGTCTTCGGAACTACGCCACCGCCATCGTCGTCCACAGCGTGATTAGCGGCAATCAAACGAGCGCTTGTTGTGGTGGCAGCAGCAATGCGACCCTCGTCAACGAAGGCGATTCATTCATGCTGGACAACAGCCTCGTGGCGAACAACCAGGGAAGCGGCGTGCGAAACGCAGGCGCCATGACCATCACGCGCAGCCTGATCGAGCACAACCAGGCCAATGCTTACGGCGGTGGAAGCGGCGGAATCTATAACATTGGCACACTGACCGTTGATCGCACGCTCGTGCGAGCGAACGCCCCCGATGGCCGCTATGGCGGCGCATCCGGCATCTTCAACAACGGACTATTACACGTCAGCAACAGTGCCGTAATCAGCAATGTGAATGGCACCAGTTACCCAACCTACGCGGTGTTCAATCAGGCTACACTGATAATGACCAACACCACGGTGGGCGGCAATAGTGACCCTGTCTGGTCGTCAGATGTTGGGATTGAAAATCGCGGGGAACTGACCACCACCAACGTGACCATTGCCTACAATCCAATCGGCTTGCGCGCCAACTACTCGGGCACGGTGTGGCTGAAAAATACGCTGCTCGCCAACAATCCCAAGGGCAACTGCACAACCAGTAATGGCGGCTATCTCATCTCGCTAGATTACAATCTGGATACGGACACTTCCTGCAACCTCACTTCCGACCACGACCTGGCCTATCCTGATGCGCTGTTATTGCCCTTGGACGATTACGGCGGCGCAACCCTGGTGTATGCTCTGGCCGGGACCAGCCCCGCCATCGACGCGGACGATAATGCGGCCTGTCCCCCGGTCGATCAGCGCGGCTACCCCCGGCCGCAGCGAGCTGCCTGCGACATCGGCGCTTTTGAGCGATACTTTGGCCGGAATTACTTGCCAATCATGCTCAACCACATTTTCACCCGCTAGTCAGCCCTGGATGATCCAACGATGACGTCAACTACCACCAGCTCAAACATGCTCACCCTTGTTCCGACTGATCTTGATCCGCGCGACGCCTACCGTCTGCTCATCAGCGCGGTCGTCCCGCGCCCGATCGGCTGGGCGTCAACAATCGGGGCCGACGGCTCGCTCAACATCGCGCCGTTCTCATTCTTCAACGCCGTCAGCAACATGCCCCTCACCGTGATGATCTCCGTGGGGCAACGTAAAGGCCAACCCAAAGACACCTTGCGTAACGCCCAGGAAACCGGCGAATTCGTCCTCAACATCGTGGATGAAGACCTGGCCGCTGCCATGAACGTCACGTCCGGCGAATGGGCCTATGACGTGAACGAATTCGATCGGGCCGGGCTGCAAACGGCGGACTCGATCGACGTGAAGCCACCGCGCGTGGCCGCGGCACCGATCGCGCTGGAGTGCAAAGTCACGCAGATCATTCCCGTGCAAGACACCACGTACACGCTGATTCTGGGGCGCGTCGTCCGGTTCCACATCCGATCGGGCTTGCTGCGCCCCAACGGCCAGATCGATGCGGCTTTGCTCAAGCCTGTGGCGCGGCTCAGCGGCGACGAGTATGCTACGCTGGGTCGCGTGTTTGAGATGCCGCGGCCAACTTAAGCCCGATCTGCGCTAAAATGGGCTGTATGCGGCGATTGCTGATCCTGTTGATGGTAAGTCTGTGCTTAAGCGCCTGTCAGGCGTTGGCGCTGACGGCTACCCCGGTGCCGCTGGCGCTTAGTGATCCGGCCACCCGCGCGCCGCGTCCCACCTGGCCGCCGACGTGGACGCCAACTGCAAGTTGGACGCCAACACCTACGGCGACGGCCACACCACAAGCAACCGCGACACGCGTGCGCCCCACCTTGACGCCGCCCCCGATCGAGACCGACCACCTCAAGTGGACGGTAACCATCAAACACACGCCCACGCAACGTCCGGCCACTAAAGCACCGCGCACTGCGACACCCGCCGCCCTCCCTCCGCGCAGTGTCACCCCCACGGTCACCGCTCTACCCGTGACCAAAACCGTGGAGTTGCGTGTCTTCGCCGTGGGCGATTCAGTGATGCTGGGGGCGGCGCGCGAATTGATCAAGACCATCCCCGGCCTCGAAGTTGATGCGAAAGTCAGCCGGCATGTGGGCGCAACGCTGACGATCTTGCAACAGCGGCGAACGGCGGGCCGTCTGGGTCGGGCGGTGATCATTCACATCGGCAATAACGGCCCGATCACGGCCAAACAATTCGACGATCTGATGCAGCCGCTGATCGATCTGCCGCGTGTGCTGGTCTTTAACTTAAAAGAGCCGCGCAAGTGGGAAACGCCCAATAATCAGGTCATTTCAGAGGGCGTAACCCGCTACCCCAACGCCGTGCTGATCGATTGGCACACCTACGGCGTGGAACATCCAGAATTGTTCGGGCCTGACGGCATTCACATCGGCGCGGCGGGGGCCAAGGCGTACACGGCGCTGGTCATCGCGCAGTTGAGCGGCTTTATCGGCGGCCCGGCCGATCGGCCTGCGGACAACCCGTAAGGCCGCGTTGATCGATCGGGTTTGACTTCACACTGCGCGCCACGTATAATCCTCACACCTCCGCACAATAGGACAAATCCGTGTCTGATCTAGAATTCTCCGTCATGGCGCACGGTCCCACCACCGCCGATGATCTGCGCCCCATCCTGGCGAAGTTTGAAGCCGAGCACCGGGTGAAGATCAAGTTGCGCGTGTTCACGTGGGAAACGGGCTGGACCGAGACCATGAAGTTTGCGCTGTACGGTCACGGGCCGGACGTGTCCGAAATTGGCTCGACCTGGGTGGGTACGCTGGCCGCGACCGGCACAGTGCGGCCCTTTGGCATCCGCGAGATTGCGGCGGTGGGCGGGCGCTTTGCGTTTTTGCATCCCTCATGGCAGAGCGGCTATCTAAGCGGCCAGCCGGAGATGTGGGCGATGCCGTGGCTGGGCAATGTGCGCTTTGTGTTTTATCGCCACGATCTCTTTCAGCAAGCGGGCATCGACGCGACAACGGCGTTTCGCACCTCGGCGCAATTCATGCAGACATTGACGCGACTGCAAGACGCAGGCGTGAGCGTGCCCCTGGTCATCCCCACCAGCAATTCGCTGAACACGCTGCATACAGTGGCACCATGGGTGTGGGGCGCGGGCGGCAACTTCATCGAGCCGACCGCCAAGCACACGATCTTCAACACGGCCGAGGCGCGCTCGGGCTTTCGCGCTTACTACGATCTGCACCGCTATTTGGCCCCGGCCGCGCAGCGCCTGGACACGGAACAATCCGATCAATTTTTCTTGACGGGCGGAGCCGCCGTCACCATCAGCGATCCGGGCTTGTTGAACACTTTGCTCAAAAACCCGCCGGCCGCGCCGATTACCATCCGCACGGCCCTGCCGCCGGGCATCCCCTTTGTCGGCGGCAGCAACCTCATCGTGTGGCGGCATAGCCCCAATCATAAATTAGCCGTGGAACTGGTTCGCTTCTTGATCAGCCAGCAAAATCAGATCACGTACAGTCAGCGCGCGCGGAGTCTGCCGGTGCGGCTGGATGCGTTGACGGGGCGACCGTTCGCCACTGATGCGCTGTTTCAACCGGCGGTTGAGGGCTTGAAATTGGGCCGATCGTATCCGACCAGCCGGTTGTGGGGCTTGATGGAAGAGAAACTGGTCGCGGAACTGAATGAGGTCTGGGCCGAACTGTTTGCCAGGCCCGAGCTTGATCTGGACCGCGCACTGGACGATCACTTTAGGCCGCTGGGCGCGCGGCTTGACGCGATTCTGGCCGCCGATACCCGCAAGTAAAACAAAACTTCCGAAGTCCAGACTGGCTTCGGAAGTTTTATTTTCAGGCTACTTTTTCTTGGCGGGCTTTTTGGCTGTTGGCTTTTTAGCAACCGGTTTCTTGGCCACAGGCTTTTTAGCCACGGGCTTTTTCACCGCTGGTTTCTTGGCCACGGGTTTCTTAGCGGCGGGTTTCTTGGCGACAGGCTTTTTAGCCGCAGGCTTCTTGGCTGCTGGTTTCTTAGCCGCTGGTTTCTTCGCGGCCGGTTTCTTCGCAACGGGCTTCTTGGCCGCTGGCTTCTTCGCCACAGCCTTCTTGGCAGGCGCGGCCTTCTTCGCTGCTTTCTTGGCCGCCTGCTTGGCGACCTTAGGCTTCTCGACCACTGGCGGCTCGACGACCACGACCGGCTCGGCCACGACTTCAACTACGACCGCGGGCTTCGCGGGCGCAGACTTCTTCGCTGCGGGCTTCTTGGCCGCCGCTGGCTTCTTGGCGGCCGGTTTCTCCGGTTCCAGCAACAAAGTCGGCTCGGGCGCGGCCAATAACACAGGCGCTTCCACGACAGGCACGACGACCGGCTCGGGCGCGTGCAAGGCCGCAACGGGCACACGCATCACCCACTGGCAGCGCGGGCACTGCTCAATATGCTGCGTCGCATTGATCTTAGCCGCTTCGGCTACGGCAGCCGCTTCGGCTTCCGGCGTCAGGGTTGAA
>JAGOBP010000255.1 GCA_017999195.1 Thermoflexales bacterium | reverse complement strand
GCGTGTTGCGCGCTACGTGATCCGTGATAGACTTGGCGTAATTCGCCCAACCCAGCCTGCACATTCAACCATGTCTGACATCGCTCCTGACCGCTTAACCGCGTTTGCCTTCTTTGCGCCGTTCTCGACCAAACAGCGGGCGCATTTGGCCGCCCACGCGGTGCAACTGCGCTTCCCTGCTCAGACAGCAATCTTTCACGCGGGCGAACACTCGGACAAGATGTACGCCATCCTCACCGGGCGGGTTAAAATCTGGCGGGCCGACGAGTCCGGCGGCGAGATTGTCTTAAGCCTGTTGGACGCCGGGCAAGCCTTTGGCGAACTGGCCATGTTGACCGGCGAACCGCGCCTGGCCAGCGCCAGCACCCTGACCGCCTGCGACTGTCTGGTGGTCGATCGCGCCTTACTGGCGCAGGCCATTATGGTGGGCACGCCCGACGATGTGCTGGGGATGCTGGGCGCGCTCAGCCGGCAAATCCGCGAGACCAACGAACGCGAATTTCAAGACTTGCTCATCAAACGCACGCAGGAATTGCAGCGCGAAATCCAGCTGCTCCGCATCGAGATCGATCAAGTCCGGCGTCAGCAGCAAGTCCAGGAAATTGTCGACAGCGACTTCTTTCAAAACATGCACGCGCAAGCGCAAGCCCTGCGCGCCCGGCGCGGGACCGATGGCCTCTCATCACCCGCCGACACCGACAGCCCGTGACGTCCCGGCGCATCACGGAGGAGATTATGCAGCCCTTCGACGACTATCTCACCACTCATCACGACCGTTTCATTACCGAACTCAAAGCCTTTGTGGCGCAGCCCAGCGTGGCCGCCACCGGCCTGGGCATGGCCCAGATGGCCGACCTGGTCCGCGCGCATCTGGCGCGCGTGGGCGCAACCGTGCAGACCATCGAGACGGGCGGCGCGCCGATTTTGTTGGCGACGCTGGGGCAGGGTCCGCGCACGTTGCTGATCTACAATCACTACGACGTGCAGCCCCCGGACCCGATCGACCTGTGGACCACCCCACCGTTTGAGCCGGATGTGCGCGACGGCAAACTCTATGCGCGCGGCATCTCCGATAACAAAGGCGACCTGTTGTGCCGCCTCCACGCCATCGAGGCGTGGCAGCACACGCTTGGTGAACTGCCCTTCAAGATCACGTGGGTCATCGAAGGCGAAGAAGAAGTGGGCAGTCCACATCTGGCCGACTTTGCTCGTGCGTATGCGGATCAGCTGCGCGCCGATGGCTGTCTGTGGGAAACGGGCGGCAAGAACGAAGACGATCGCATCGGCCTGACCATGGGCCTGAAGGGCATTCAATATCTGGAACTGCGGGTGCGCGGGGCCAAGCGCGATTTGCATTCCGGCTATGCCGCCATCGCCCCCAGCCCGGTCTGGCGTTTAATCTGGGCGCTGAACACGCTGAAGGATGAGCACGACACCATCACGATCGACGGCTATCTCGATCACGTCCGCGCGCCTAACGCGGCCGAAGTGGCGATGCTGCAAGCCATGCCCTTTGACGAAACCAAAAAACTAGCAGCCCTGGGCATCGATCGTTTTATCAACGACGAGCACGGTCTGGCTGTGCTCAAGCGTTTTTACTACGGGCCGACCGTCACCATTTGCGGCATTCAATCCGGCTATACGGGCGAAGGCATGAAGACCGTGCTGCCCAACTACGCCTTCGCCAAAATCGATTGTCGCCTGGTGCCCAACCTCACGCCGGATTTGTGCATCTCATTGTTGCGCGCACATCTCGATCGGCGCGGCTTCACCGACGTGGAGGTCGTGCCACTCTCGGGCGAACATCCGGCCCTGTCGCCCGTCGAGGCCGACATCGTGACCGCGTGCCAATCGGCTGCGCGTGAAGTCTATCAGCACGAGCCGGTCATGATTCCGCTCAGCCCCGGCAGCGGCCCGATGTATCCGCTGACGGCGGCGCTAAACATTCCCACCGTCATGGCCGGTATCGGCTACAGTGACGCGCGCGCCCACGCCCCCGATGAAAACATCCGGCTGAGCGATTACGTTGAAGGGCTGCGCTTCATAGGCCGCTTGATTGAACGCTTCGCAACCAGGGAGTAACTATCTTGACGCACCATCGACTGACTTCGACGCAACTCGATCGACTTGTGGCGGCCTATTCGTCCGATTCGGATTCATCGGCCGTCATCGACTCCGGCATCATCCGCCTGCTGCCGCCCGGCCTGCGCCAGATGACCACGCCGGTGGCCTTTGACGCCGGTGAAGTGATCTTCTATGAAGGCGAAGCCGGCGACGCCATGTACCTCATCCGGTCCGGCGGCGTGGCCGTCATCCGCGGCACCTTCGATGTGCCGCTCATTCTAGGCTATCGCGATGCCGGTGAATTCGTCGGCGAAATGGCCCTCATCGACGATCTGCCGCGCTCGGCCACCGTGATCGCGATGCAGCCGGTGCAGCTGCTCAAGATTGTGCGCGACGATTTTCAACAGCTGCTGGCGGAAAGCACCCTGCTCGATCACAACTTGCTGCGCAAGCTCAGCGCGCGGCTGCGCGCCTCCGACGACGAGCGCTCGGCCAGCGTCGCCGCGCAGCAGCGTCTGACCCAGCACGTGGTGGAACTGGAAGTCGCCAATCAGCACCTGCTGGAAGTGCAGCGTTTGCAGCAGGAAACCGTCGATCTGATCGTGCACGATCTGCGCAATCCTTTGCACGTCATCGTCAACGCATTGGGCGTGCTGAATATGTCCGTGCCCGATGAAGTGCTGCACGCCAACGGCGAGTTGTTCAACCTGGTCACGCACAACACCGATCGGATGATCCGGCTAATCAATTCGATGCTGGACGTCTCGCGGCTGGAGGCGGGTCAACTGGTGCTGGAGACCGCGCCGACGGATTTGGCCTCGCTGGTTCAGACGGTCGTGCAGCGCGTCAGTCACCTCTTCGCCAAACACCAGCTCGCGCTGACCGTCGACATCCCGGACTTGCCGGACCTGCTGATCGATGCCGACATGATCGATCGCGTCGTGGCCAACCTGCTCGACAACGCCATCAAGTTTACGCCGAATAACGGGCAGATTACGGTGCGGGCCGCTCAAGATGGAGATCAAATCATGGTGCGCGTGGCCGATACGGGGCGCGGCATTCCGCCCGATCAACGCCAGCGCTTCTTCGATCGCTTTGCGCAGGCGGGCGGGGATCAGGCGCGCACGCGCGGCTTTGGCCTGGGGCTGACGTTCTGCCGATTGGCCGTCGAAGCCCATGGCGGCAAAATCTGGATCGAAGATGGCGCACACGGCGTGGGCAGCCAATTTGTCTTCTCGCTGCCGCTGGATGAAGAGAGTTTGTTTATGAGCGATGAAGCGCTGCCCGTAGCGGTGTAACTCGCCCCACGCTTCTGCTCAAAGCGCCAGCTTGAGCAAAATCATCGCCCCAACAAAAACAACGGGCGGTCGAGGTTGAACCTCGACCGCCCGTTCCAATTTCTAACTGCCCGTCTGCTACGCCAGCAACAGCGCTTCGCCCTCAGCCTCAGGATGTTCGCGCAACAGCGGCGCTTCCACATTCTCGCGCGGGGCACGGACTGAATTGAAGGTCAAATTGCCTTCCACCAGATCGATCGCCACCGTGTCGCCCTTCTCGAACTTGCCGGACAGGAAGCCGTCGGACAGCACGTCTTCCACTTCGTTCTGGATCACGCGGCGCAAAGGTCGCGCGCCAAACTCAAAGTTGTAGCCGCGATCAGACAAGTATTGCTTGGCCGGATCGGTAGCCTGCAACTTGATGGCCTGATGCGCGATGCGGTCTTGCACCTTGTGCAGTTCCAGATCGACGATCTGCGTAATCTCGCTGCGGCTCAGCGCGCGGAAGACCACGATGCCGTCGACGCGGTTCAGGAACTCGGGGCGGAAGGCCTTCTTGAGCTGCGTCATCAACTTCTCGCGCATCTCGTCGTAGGTCTCCTGCTCCTGCTTCACTTCTTCCTTCTTCACCGCAAAGCCCAGCGACGTGTTGCGGCGGATCATCTCTGCGCCGATGTTGCTGGTCATGACGATGATGGCATTGCGGAAGTCGACCTTGCGACCGCGCGCATCCGATAAGTGACCTTCTTCCATGATTTGCAGCAGCATGTTAAAGGCTTCGGGATGCGCCTTCTCGATTTCGTCGAAGACCACGATCGAGTACGGGCGGCGACGAATGGCTTCGGTCAGTTGACCGGCATCCTCATAACCCACATAGCCCGGCGGCGAACCGACGAGTCGCGCCACAGAGTGGCGCTCCATGAACTCGCTCATGTCCAGCTGCACCATGGCTTCTTCGCTGCCGAACATGAAGTAGGCCAGGGCCTTGGTCAACTCGCTCTTGCCCACGCCGGTCGGGCCGAGGAAGATGAACGAACCGATCGGGCGTTTGGGATCTTTCAAGCCCGTGCGAGCGCGGCGCACTGCTTTGGAAATCGCCACGATGGCTTCATCCTGCCCGATGATACGCTTGTGCAAATCCTCTTCCATGTGCACCAGGCGCGCGGTCTCTTCACCGGCGATCTGCGTCACGGGAATGCCCGTCCACATCGCCACCATCTCCGCGATGTCTTCCGGCAGCAAGCGCGGCGCGTCGGGCGACTCGGGATTCCACGGGGCGCGCAGCAGATCGATCTCGCCTTGCAGACCTTCTTCGCGCGCGCGCAAATCTTCGGCGTCGTCGTAGCGGCGCTCTTCCAGCGCCAGTTCGCGCTCTTTCTGCACAGACTTGATCGCGGCATTCGCCACTTGCAACCGCTTGGTCTGCGGCGCTTTGTACATGCGCACGCGCGCCGAACTCTCGTCGATCAAGTCGATAGCCTTGTCGGGCAGGAAGCGATCGGTGATGTACCGCTCGGCCAGTTGCGCCGCCGATTGAATCGCTTCGTCCGTAATGCGCAACTTGTGATGGCTTTCGTAACGCGGCCGCACGCCCTTGAGAATGCTGACCGTCTCTTCGATGGTCGGCTCTTCAACCAGAATGGGCTGGAAGCGGCGCTCTAACGCGGCATCGCTTTCAATGTGCTTGCGATACTCGTTCATCGTGGTCGCGCCGATGCACTGCATCTCACCGCGCGCCAGGGCGGGCTTCAGAATATTAGCCGCATCGACGGATGATCCAGCCGCGCCTGCGCCGACAAGCATATGCACTTCGTCGATGAACAAGATGCTGTTGCTAGCTTTGATTTCTTCAATGACGCGCTTGAGGCGCTCTTCAAATTGGCCGCGATACATCGTGCCCGCGACGAGTGAACCCACATCCAGTTGCAGCACACGCTTATCCAGCAGCGGTTCCGGCGCGTCACCGTCGACGATGCGCTGTGCCAACCCTTCAACAATGGCGGTCTTGCCGACGCCGGGTTCGCCGATGAGGGCGGGATTATTCTTGGTGCGGCGCGAGAGAATTTGGATAACGCGCTCGATCTCGGTCTGCCGCCCCACCACTGGATCGAGTTTGCCTTCTTCGGCCAGCGTCGTCAGATCGGTGGCCAACTGATCGACCATCGGGGTCTTGGCACGCTCTTTCTTGGCTGCGGCCTTTTCCTTGTCTTTCTCGGCCGCCTGCGGCGTTTCTTGCAGCGCCTTCTGCGTCTCGCGCCGGATGGCTTCCGGGCTGACGCTGAGCTGGCGCAGAATATCGATCGCCACACCGTCGCCCTGGCGGATGAGACCCAGCAGCAAGTGCTCGGTGCCAATGTAATGCTGGCCCAGACGGCGCGCTTCTTCCACGGCCAGTTCGATCACGCGCTTGGTGCGCGGGGTCAGATCGATCTTGCTGAAGGGCGTGCGGCGGCCCGGTCCGGTGATGCGCTCCACCAGTTCGGTGACACGCTCTGAACTGACGTTGAGATCACGCAGCACTTTGCCGGCCACGCCGGTCTCTTCACGCAACAAGCCTAACAGCAAATGCTCGGTGCCGATGTAACTGTGATTCAGCCGCTCGGCTTCTTCCTGCGCAAAAGCCAGGACGCGTCGCGCGCGCTGGGTAAAACGATCGAGTTTGTTTGCCATGCTAAACCTCCAACTTGCTCTGGTCCGACCTGATTACAAAACCGATTATAACCTAGCTGGGGTGTCTTCGCCACTGTCCCCGCAGGCCGCCACCGTAATCTAACACAACTCTAACACGCGGCTGAAAATGAAGGGAGCGCCGGGTCTGACGACCGCGGCGCTCCACTGGTTTTGCTTTACGCTATTTCGACGGCTATTCAGCCGAGGGTGAATCAGCCTCGTCGTCATTGACGATGTCCAACGCCTGTCGCCAGTCGTCGTCCATGTAGTCGCTCTGCGCCACGCGCTTCAGGCTCAGGC
>JAGOBP010000254.1 GCA_017999195.1 Thermoflexales bacterium | reverse complement strand
TTTAGCCGTACAGCAACTTACCGGTACCCGCTCGCAGCAAGTTCTGCGTCTTCTGCTTCCGGCACCAGGGGCGCCTGCAACAACTCCGGTCGATGCGCCTCGGTCACTGCCGGGTACTGCGGATCGATCTCTTCCAGCTTTGCAATGATCGCCGCCGCCACGGCCAGGCGCGTAAACCACTTCCGATCGGCTGGAATGACGTGCCACGGCGCGTGCTGAGTGCTGGTCTGGTTCAGCATATCTTCATAGGCAGATTGATAATGCGCCCACGCCGCGCGTTCTTTCACGTCCTGCAGCGAGAATTTCCAGTTCTTTTCCGGCTGATCGATGCGCTCCAAAAAGCGCGCTTTCTGCTCGGCCTTCGAGACATTCAGGAAGAACTTCAAGACCGTAATGCCGTTATTGGTCAGGTATTCCTCAAAGTGATTGATCTCGTCATAGCGCCGCGCCCAGATGCCGTCATCCTTCAACGCTGGCGGCAGCGACTGGCCCGCCAGAATTTGCGGATGCACGCGCACGATCAGCACTTCTTCGTAGTACGAGCGGTTGAAGATGCCAATGCGCCCGCGTTCAGGCAGGGCCTTGAAGTTGCGCCACAGATAATCGTGATCGAGTTCTTCGACCGAGGGGGCTTTGAAACTGGTGACGTGCGTGCCCTGCGGGTTCAGCCCGGACATGACGTGCTTGATCACGCTGTCTTTGCCGGCCGCATCCATCGCCTGAAAGATCAATAGCAAGGCGTGCGTGCTTTGCGCGTACAATTTGTCCTGGTATTCGGCCAACTTCGCCACGCCTTCGGCCAGTACTTCATCGGCGTCTTTCTTCTTGATCGCTCCGTCCGCATAATCGGGATCGTAATCGTGCTTCAGATCAATCTTGCGATTATGTGGCACCACAAACGGCTGGATGAAATCCCGATAGTTCATACGCGGCCTCCGAGCGAAGAATGCCCGTGTTGTACCACGTGATGAGTCAAAGCGTCAAGCCGCCAGGCTCGATCGGGTTTATGATACAATCGACACGACGTGTGACCGTTTTCTGTGGAGGAATTGCTATGATCAAACAGCGTACCCTATCGGTAAGTCTCGTTCTATTCATCAGTGTTGGCTTGTTGCTGACGGCCTGCGGATCGCCCGCGCCGACGCCCCTGCCCGCGCCCGCCACCGCCGAGCCGACACAGGCCCCGACCGAAACGTCGGTGCCTACCGTCGAACCGACCGTGACGCCCACGCTGCCGCCGACGGTCACGCCGCGGCCAACGGCCACCCCCTTGCCCACACCCGTCCCGACCAGCGTGCCGACTCAAACGCTCTACGCCCTGCTCTCCGCCGCGCCGCAATTCTCCACGCTCGTGGCCGCGATCGATCAGGCGGGCTTGACGAAGACGCTGCAACTGCCCGGCCCCTTCACGCTCTTTGCGCCCAACGATGCGGCCTTCAAAACTTTGCCGCAAGATCAAATTGATGCGCTATTGAAAAATGATACGCTCTTGCAGGAAGTGCTGATGTATCACGTTGTGCCGGGCCGCTATGCCGCCGCCACTTTGGGCAGCGTGCCGTCCCTAACCACCGCGCTGACCAGCACCGTGTTGACCGTGGCTGGCAGCGGTCTCAGCGTCACCGTCAACGCCGCTGCCATCGTGTCGCCCGACGGCGCCGCGTCCAACGGCCTGATCCATGAGATCGCCGGCGTGCTGATTCCCATGCAGACGGGCTCGGCCGCTTCCCCGACCGGCACGGCACTGATCACGGGCACGGTCTCATACCTGCCGCGCATCGCGCTCGATCCTAAAGCCGTGATCGAGGTGCAGTTGCAGGATGTGTCACTAGCCGATGCGCCCGCGAAAACGATCGCGTCACAATCGATCGATGCGCAGGGCCGCCAAGTCCCGATCGGCTTTGAACTGGCCTATGATCCTGCGGTCATCAACGCGAAGAATCGCTACGCGCTGGCCGTGCGCATCTCAGTCGCGGGCCAGTTGCGCTTCATCAATACTACGTCAATTCCCGTCTTGACCAATGGTGCGCGCAGCACCAACATGGAAGTGCTGGTCGATCCGGTCAGCGAAGTAGCCAGCGCCAACGCAGTTACGCCAACCGTGAGCATGCTCACGGGCACACTCACGTTCACATCGAGTGCGGCGTTGCCCGCAGGCGCAATCCTCGACGTGACGCTCAACGACACGACCATCGTCACTGCGCCCGTGATCGTCGCCGCGGCTCAATCGGCGGTGGCGAACCAATCGGGTGCCTTGCCGTACGCACTGAATTACGATCCGGCGTTGATCGATCCCAAGCGCATTTACACGCTCGCCGCGCGCCTGCTGATCAATGGCCGCGTGATCTACGCCAACACGAGTGACAGCGCCGTGCTGACCTTTGGCAAGCCAGGCACCGGTCTTGCGTTGCCCGTCGCGGCCGTCAAGGACGCTCAGCCCGCCGCGGATCTGGTCACCATCACCGGCACACTGGACATCGACGCGGGAACGCTTGATCCCCAGGCCCTGATCGAAGTGCAGTTGCAAGACGTGTCACGCACCGATGCCGCAGCCGAAGTGATCTCGGTGCAAGTGATCACCGCGGCGCAAACGTCGGCGATTCCGTTCGCGCTGTATTACAACCCGTACGCGATCGATCCCGCCCACCATTATCAATTGAGCGCGCGCGTTGTGATCAGCGGCAATGCGCAATACCAAACCACCGAGCAATATCCGGTGCTGACGGCGGGTCAACTCACGGGCGTAGCCCTGAAGGCTGAAGCGTTGAGCGTGGCCGCCGTGCCGCCCACCGCCACACCGGCACCGGTCGCGCCAACACCCACGCCAGCCCCGGTTGCCGGATCGGGCGTGCTCACGGGCATGCTCACCGCCGCGCAGGCCATTACACTGCCCGCCAATGCGCAGATCGTGGTGAAACTGCTCGACGTGTCACGCATCGATGCGCCGTCACAAGTCGTAGCCGAGCAAACCATCGACGTGGACTCGCGGCAGCTGCCCATTGCGTTTGCGCTCAACTACGACAAGACGCAGATCGACGCGACCCACTACTACATGCTGCTCGCGACCATCAGCGTCAACGGTGAACTGGGCTGGTTCAATCCGCAAGCCGTGTGGGCGTTAACCTATGGCAGTGCGGCCAGCAACATCAGTGTCCCGATACAGCCGGTGCCGTAATGACGCCCAACTGGATCGGCGTCGTAGCGGCAGTGGCCGCGTTTGTCAGTGTGTGGCTGGGCCACGTCAGCGTACGGGCTATTGAGTATCGCGCGGCTTCGCTGACCCGGCCAACCATTATCTACCTTGCGCTCAGCGCTGCGGCTTATCTTGGCTCGGTGCTGAGCGGCAATCTGTTGGTGTCCGCAGCACTCGGCATCGCGGGCACAACTTTGTGGTTCGACGCGCTGGAACTACGCCGCCAGTATAAGCGTGTGATCAAAGGTCACGCGCCGGCCAATCCACAGAATCCGCGCCACGCGCCGCACCTGGCCAACGGTCACGCCACCACGACCCAGTGGCTAAATCGCGCGCCGGGCGGCCGCCCACTCAATCGGGAGGGCGCATGAACTTCTTTGGCATTGTGCTGGGCATCGCCACCTTGTTCACCATCGGACTGGGCTTTTTCTGGGTGATTCGCGGCGAGTATTACTTCGGCTATCTGTGGTGGCCGTATGTGATGGGACTTGGCTTCGCCGTGATCGGCCTATCGGTCTTCATTGCAGCCGATTGGTTATCGGCGCTGATCGGCGTGTTTGGGACATCGCTGATCTGGGGCTCGACCGAACTGCGCGATCAAGCCGTGCGCGCCGAGTTGGGCTGGTATCGCTTCAATCCTCACAAACGACAGCCGCCGTTGGCCCAATGGATCAAGCGCTGGCCTACCCCCAAGCTGTAGTCAATTGTTAAATTTTGCCCGCCACCGTTGACCCGGCTCGGCGATTGGCGTACAATCTTTGCGAGCAACCGTCGGCGCAGCGTGCCGACCTCACGGGAGAACTAGCATGGCTAATTTTGAACTCGTCAGCACAATCGATCAAACTATCGCGCGCTATACGCAAGACATCGCAGCGATTGAAGCGCGCTTGGCCCAGGACGCACAGGCGGCGTTGGAAGACTGGTTGTTGGTGGAAGCGTGCAAAGACTACGACACGATCGATCTTGATCCCGAAGTCACGGGCAAGTCGCGGCGCAAGGCCTATAAGGCGCTGCGCGACAAGAAACGCAATATCGAAAAGATGGTCGTGGCCTTGCAGGCGCTGCGCGAAACCGCCGCAGCCCCCGAAGGGGACAAACTCCGCAAGAAGTTCGAGGCTGAAACCGAGAAGTATTAGAGAGTGCGCAGCACGTGGGCCAACACCCGCACGCCGCGCTGATACTCACTAATGAGGATATGCTCGTTAGGCGTGTGGTCCAGATCAGAGTCGCCGGGGCCATAGGCCAGTGTCGGACATTGCCACACCGGCGCAGTGAGATTCATATCGGACGTGCCTGATTTCACGGTAAAGCCAGGTGATCCGGCGTGCTGGCGAATGGCCGATAAAAACGCGCGCACTAAGGGCGTATTTTTCTCGGCCCGATAAGCGGGTGTGAATTCGATCAAGTTTAGGTGTGCGTCGGCCTTCAAAGACCCGATTGATTCTTCCAGCCCCACGCGCTCCACGCCCAAGGGCACGCGCAAGTTAAACTTCAACTGCGCCGTTTCCACAAAGCCATCTGAACTCGACTGCATCGCGCGCAACGACGGAATCAACTGATCGAACATCTTCGGCCGCTCGGTGTTGAACTGAGCGGCCTCTGCTTGTACGCGATTCCAGAAACTTACTGCCGCCTGACACGCACTCTCGACGTTGGCCGAAGTATGCGCCAGCGTGCGCTTCACTTCGTACTCATACCACGCGCTGCCCTTATACCCCAGCGTCACGCGCTCCCAGCCGCTTGGCTCGCCGATGATCAAATGATCGGGCTTATAGTGATCGCGCACCCACTGCGCCCCGCGTGAGTCGCCTTCTTCGCCCACGGCCCCAATCACGATGAAACGATAACCGTCGCGAACGCCAGCCAAAGCGGTTGCCGCCGCAAAACACGCCAGCGGCCCCTTCGCATCGACCGAGCCACGCCCGTACAAACGATCGTCCTCGCGCCGCACCTCGATAAAGCCCGGCACCGTATCGATGTGGCCCAGCATCACAATCTCTTTCGGCCCGTCGCCGATCACACCGACCGCATTGCCCGCCTCATCGACGCGCGCGGCGAAGCCCGCCGCGCTCAGCTGCGCCACGAGGAAATTCACCGCTTCGGCTTCCTGAAGCGTTGGGCTGTAGCGTTGCAACAAGCCTTCTAGCAGTTCAATCTCGTTCATGTCAATCTCAAAAGCGATTCGCTTTCATTCGCGAAGATTCGCGGATCGTCTTTCCAAAGTTACAAATTATCGAGAATACGCCTGGTAACTTCGCGCGTCGTCGCTGTGCCGCCCAGATCGCGCGGTAAGACACCCTGCGCAATGGTCGCGTTGACGGCCTGTCGCACACGCTGTGCCGCCGCCCCCTGCCCGATATGATCGAGCAATAGCGCCGCCGACAAAATCGCGCCGATGGGATTGGCCACGCCCTGCCTCGCAATATCCGGCGCGGAGCCGTGCACTGGCTCAAAAACTGCGGCTTTTTCCCCGATATTCGCTGAAGGCGCCACACCCAATCCGCCGATGAGGGCACTCGCTTCATCGGACAAGATGTCGCCAAACAGATTCGTCGTCACGATCACGTCGAAGTTTTCAGGATCGCGCACCAGCCGCATCGCCATCGCATCGACCAACATCTCCTTCATCGCGATGTCAGGATAATCTCTTGCCACAGCCAACGCGCACTCTCGAAAGAGACCGTCCGTTACCTTAAGCACATTCGCTTTATGAACCACGGTGACGATGGACGGACGACGGTTGACGATGGCACGCCGTTGCGCCTGCTCAAATGCCGTTCTCACAATCCGTGTTGAACCCTTGCGCGTAATGACGCGTTCGGCAATGGCCGTGTCACCATCGAGTCGTTCGTGACCCGCGTATAAACCTTCGGTGTTCTCACGCACGATCAGCAGATCGAGATTGGGGCGTGAGAATTTGCCCGGCAACGATTGAACCGGGCGCAAATTAGCGTACAAATCGAACGCTTTCCGCAGCGCCAGAATCGGACTGCGATAGCCGTCCACCTTCGTCGAGGGTGACGACGTTGCCCCAAACAAAGCCACGCCACAATCAGCCACGGCTGACAAGGTCGCATCAGGAATCGCATCGCCGCTCTGCTTGAAGTGCTCATAACCCGCGTGCGCCTCGACAAACTCCAGGCT
>JAGOBP010000253.1 GCA_017999195.1 Thermoflexales bacterium | reverse complement strand
GCATCAGCGTGCTCAGGCGCAGCCAGCCGCCGATCAACCAGCCGTTCAGCGAACTCAAATACAGGCCGCTTTCCATCAGGCCAAAACCCAGACCGATCAACATGCCCAGCGTCAGGCCATCAATGGGCCGCTGAATTTGGCGGCGTAGCAGGCGCAAGCCCAGCGCCTTGGCCGCTTCCTCAATGGCCGGTGCAACCACGGCGACCGCAACCAGCAAGCCCAGCAAGACGACCGGCTGGCTGAGCATTTCACCCAAAATGTCCTCGGTCGCTAGCGAGGCGGGCAGCAGTTTCACCAGTGATGGGCCGAGCAAAGTGGCCGTCACCCAAACCAGGGCGATTTCTACTGTGGCGGCCAACACACCCGCCAGCACACCCAGCAGTCCCGCCCAGCCGATGGTCCAATTGCGCGGCCAGATCAGCGGCACGGCGGGCGGCGCATCGATCCGGCCGGTGGGCCACTCGGCGACGAGTTTGTTGGCGAACCAGCGATACGCCCAGCGTCCGCCGCTCAATACGAAGGTCGAAGCCACGGCCAACGCCACCAGGCTGAACGCCCTGAGATCGCGAATCGACTCCACGTGCAGCGCCAGCGGCGCGATGACGCCCACCAGCCAAAAGATCGCAAATATATTGCGCGGCACGCGCGACGACTGCGGCTGATACGCTTGATCGGGCGCGAGGGGCAGCGTCCGCGCGGCCACAATCGCCACGCTAGCGCCGATCGGCATCAATGCCAGCCCCGCGTACATCAGCAGCATATCCGTGATCGATTGCAGATCGGCGTCCCGGAAAAACAGCAGCGCGCCGATCACAGCGGCCAGGCTGCTGCTGATCAGCGCCGCACGCAAGCGGCCTTGCGCCGCCGCCGACCAGCGGGCGGGTTCCGGCGCAATCGGTTCAACATTGGCCGTTGGGCCGGACGGCTCAATCGGGGGGAGCGGGACTTCAGCCATGTTCATTTCTTTTTTCTGCGCCGTCGCGTGCGCGTTTCTTCGTCGTCGGGCTTTTTCTTCTGCTCGTCAGGCGCTTCTTCATCGTGATCGCGCTTGCCGCCATCCAGCCCTTCGGCCGTGGCCCGCATCTTGGCCTCGACGCGCGCGTGCACCGACCCCTTGGGGAAGTGGCCGGCCTTGCTGCGCTTGCCCGCCTTCACGCCCGTCAGCACTTCCAGGCCCTCATCAATCGTGTTGACGGCCCAGACGTGAAATTGCCCATTTCGGCAGGCGGCCAGCACATCTTCGCGCAACATCAAATGCCGCACGTTCGAGCCGGGAATCATCACGCCTTGCTGGCCTGTCAGGCCGCGCGCCACGCACACGTCGAAGAAGCCCTCGATCTTGGCCGACGCCCCGCCGATGGGCTGCACGCGCCCCTGTTGATCGACTGATCCAGTTACGGCGATGCCTTGTTTGATAGGCAAATCTGCGAGTGCGGACAACAGCACGTACAACTCCGTGCTCGATGCGCTGTCCCCTTCGATCTCGGAGTAACTTTGTTCAAAGCCGATACTGGCCGCCAGGGTCAGCGGTTCTTTCGTCGCGTACTGCCCGCCCAGATAACCTTCCAGAATCAGCACGCCCTTATTGTGGATGCGGCCGCTCAGGTGCGCCTCGCGTTCGATGACGACCACGCCGCTGCGGCCCACATACGTGCGCGCCGAGATGCGCGTGGGCTGCCCAAATTCATAGTCGCCGTAATCGATCACGCTGAGGCCGTTGATCTGGCCGATCACTTCGCCTTTGACCTGCACCTTGATCGTGCCGTCGATGATGGCTTCGTGCGTTTGTTGTTCGATCAAGTTCGATCGATAACGCCATTCGTTCAGCGCCTGGCGCACGTCGGCGGCCGTCACCACAGCCCGATTGCTCTTCTTGGCCCAATGGGCCGCTTCGATGATCAGGTCCGAGACTTCGCCGAAGCGCGTGGACAATTTCTGCTGATCTTCCGCCAGCCGCGAGCCGTGTTCGATGATGACGCCCACGGCGTCCGCCTCGAAGGGCGGCAAATTGTGTTCCGCGCAGCGCGCGCGCACAAACAGCGCATACGAGCGCTCATTTTCCGGCGTGCGCTCCATCTCGGTGGCGAAGTCGGCTTTCACTTTGAACAAGCGCCGGAAGTCTTCATCGTGATCGTACAGTTCGTAGTACAACCACGGCGTACCCAGCATGATCACTTTCACGTTCAGCGGAATCGGCTCGGATTCCAGCGTGCGGGTGGAGAACATCTGCAACTGCGTGCCGGGGTCTTCGATGACGATCTGCCGCGTGTTCAGCGCGCGTTTCAGCACTTCCCACACGCTGGAGTCTTTCAGCACATCGGGCGCGCGGATGACCAGATAACCGCCGTTGGCGCGATGGAGTGCGCCCGCACGGAGCATCGTGAAATCCAACACGTTGTCGCCTAAACGCACATCCCGTTCGATGCGGCCCACCAGATTCATAAAGGTGGGATTGGTTTCCACCACCAGCGGCGCGCCCGTCGTCGCCGATTGATCGACCAGCATGTTTACCTGGTAGCGTGTAAAGCGATCGGGCGCGGGTTCAGCCGGAGGTGTGTCATCATCATCATCGGCATTGCCGTCGCGCAGTTCGTTCACCTGCGCAATCACGTCGGCGCGCACTTCTTCCAGATAGACCACCGCCTCATCGCAGATGGTACGATATTGCTCAAGCAAGGCGTTGAGGCGCGGCGCGATTGTGTGGGCCGCCGTCTGCCGATCGAGTTCGCGCAAGCGTTCGCGGGCGCGGCTTTCTTCGCCGCGCACGGCGCGCATCATGGCGTTGAAGCGATCTTCCAGATCAGGCTGGGCTTGTTCCAGCACGGCGCGTTGCTCTTCCGTGAAAGCGGCAATTTGCTCGGGAGTGGCCGGTTCGCCTGTGGTATTCATCAGCGCCAGAAACAGCCCCTGATCCGATCGGGCCAGCGTAAAGCCGTGGGCGCGCGCTTGCGTATCCAACTGACTAAAGGCGTTCGCCCGCGCATCATCCAGTTCGCGCGTAATCTGCGAGGCGGCGCGTTGATAATCATCGGCCTCGAAGGCGGGCGGCAGATCGGTTTTGAGGAAGGCCACTAGCGCCTGCATGTCCTGCCGGAACTGGCGCGCACGACCTGCGGGCATGCTCATCGCGCGCGGGCGCAACGGCTCTTTGAAACTGTGCACGTAGACCCAATCGGGCGGCGTGGTTTCCGTGGCCGCGTGTGCGCTGAGAAACCGCTCGACGGTAGTCATGCGGCCGGTGCCGCCGGGACCCATGACGAAGATGTTGAAGCCCGGCCCGCGCACGTCGATACCAAAATCGATGGCGCGCACGGCGCGCGGCTGGCCGATGATCTCGTCGATGACGGGCAGTTGCGCGGTAGTCTTGAATTTCAGCGTGCGCGGATTGCAGGCGCGGCGCAGTTTGGAGACGGGTAGTGATTTGATAAGCATAGTATCCATTCGACAAAAACGCCCTCAGAGCGAACTCCAAGGGCGGCTAAAATCAATGATCAATGTTCAATGAACAATGTGCAATTAACGACCTCTGCCATTGATCATTGTTAATTGATCATTGTACATTGTTTACCGTCCGCCGATGTGCATGGGCATGATGACGTGCGTGAAGGTGTCATCGCCGATCGGACGGATGATGCCCGGCTTGGATGGGTCGATCGTTTCGAAGGCGATTTGATTTGCGCCGACGACGGACAACACATCGATCAGATATTTCACGTTGAAGGCGATCTCCAGCCCGTGGCCGGTGATGTTGGCATCCAACTCGCCCGCGTTGTCGCCGGTTTCCGCGCTCTGCGCACCGATGGTGATGTGGCCGGGCGTCAACTCGTCGCCGGGCACAAAGGCGATGCGGGCGATGTTGGCGGCCTCGCGCGCGAAGACGTTGGCCGCTTTGCTGGCCTTCAGGAGCAGGGCGGTATCGATGATGGCCTTGGTCGTCGTGGCTTTGGGAATGATGGCTTCGTACGGTGGGAACTTGCCATCGACCAACTGCGAGACCAGATCGATGTTGCTGAGATGGAACAGAATCTGGCTGCGCTGCGGCGTGACCGTAATCGTGATCGGGTCTTTCTCTTCGCCGGAGATGCGGCTTAATTCGGCCAGCGCGCGCGCGGGAATGATGACTTCCAGCGGCTCGTCGACGCCGTCTTCCAGGATGGCCGTGCGCACCGATAAGCGGAAGCCGTCGGCGGCGGCCAGCGTCAACGTCTTGCCACTGAACTTAGCCAACACACCCGTCAAAATGGGGCGGCTTTCATCGGTGGCGGCGGCAAACACCACTTGATCGATCATCTGTTTCAACGTGCCCGGCGCGATGCGAATGGGCGTGTTGTCATCGGGATGCGGGATGATGGGGAATTCCTGCGCATCCACACCCTTGATGTTGTTGGTGAAGCGTCCGCCCATGAGGTTGAGCGTCTGGGTACGGACTTGCAAGTCCATGTCCACCTGGCCCGGCGGCATGGCGTTGACCAGATCGACAAAGGTGCGGGCGGGCACCGTCGTCGCGCCGTCTTCGTCCACCTTCGCGCCGATCCAGCAGGTGATGCCGATCTCCAGGTTGGTGGCCGATAGTTTGAGGCGCTTATCGTCGGTCGCCAACAGAATGTTGCCCAGTACGGGCAGGGTGGAGCGAGCGGCAACGGCGCGGCCAACGATGTTGAGTCCTTTGGCCAGATTCTCCTGCAAGACCGAGACTTTCATGGATAAGACCTCCGGGCTGGGGCTAGGGGTGTGGGCGATAGTATATCAGAACAATGATCAATGCACAATTATCAATGATCAATTTCCGATTTGAAATCGTAAACGCCGTCGCGCGTGGACCAGCGATGACCATTGGCGCAGCGCAGTTCGTCATCGACGGCGTGTGCGGGCAGGGGCTGGCGGCAGGTGGGGCAGGCGAAGAGACCCTCACCCGGCGCTACGCGCCCGCCCCCTCCCACTGGCGAGGGCACACTGTTCAGCACAAACATACTCGGCGAAATTGCCAGCGGGGCGAGCGGCCGTTGCAGTGCGCCGTCGATGGCGGCCAAGCGCTTCGCGCCGAAGAGACGCTTCAATGCGCCCAGCCGGAACGTCGAGACGGCGCGGATTGATCGGAGGGTGAAGCCTGCATGTTGTAACTGTGTCTTCATCCAGGTGGGATGAAAATCGAAGTTCAACTCCACAAACTCGATCGGTGATCGATCATACGGCGACCAACGTTGCTGGCGCAGGGCATAACGCGCCATCGATTTGAGGTTGCGCTTGTTGGCAAACTCGAACACGAACGAGCCGCCCGCCTTCATCGCCGCCGCGATGTTGCCCAGCGCGCGCGGCACATCGACGATGTGATGGATGACGCGGATCATCACCACGCTATCGAACACGCCGTTGATGAAGGGCAGTTGATACAGATCGGCGGCGACGAACTTGAAGCGCGGATCGTGCTGCCAGCGGTCGCGCGCCTCGATCACCGTCGAGCGGGCATAGTCCATCAAGATCACTTCGTCGTAGCCCGTATACAAATTGCCCAGGCGGCCTGCGCCCGCGCCGATGTCGATGAGGCGCTGGCCCGTCGGCGGCAGCATCGCACGGATGGCGATGCGCTCGGCGCGATCTTCATACTCGCGGGCGGGATTCCAAAATTCAGTGCTGTAGGTTGAGCCTTCGTAGTCGATAACGCGTGGAGTTGGGGGCATGTTACATCCAGGAAAAGATGGCTTGACGAGTAACGAGTGACGAGTGAAAGTCTACTCGTCACTCGTCACTCGTTACTTGATTGGGCACATATCATCCGGCGTGTAAAACCGATTGGCGTAGCCGAACAGATTCAGGTCTTCAAAGATTTGATATTGTTCGTTAGCGTAGGCATTGGCCGCGACGCAGGCAGCCTTAATGTCTTGTGTCGCTTGATACTTGTCCCAGAACGTCTGCGCCATTTGCTGCGTATCATGCGCGGGCGAGCCATCCGGGAACTGCGCCGTCATTTGATCAAGTTGATCTTTGGCGTTGGCTTGCCCCTGCACCACACCGATCAGCAGCAGCCGGAAACGCGCGTACGCAGTCAGTTCAATTCGATCGGTCTTGGTGCGATAGTTGATTTCCGCGTGCCAATCTTTCAACGCATCATCGGTGATGACGCGGCTGTACCAGTCGATGGCTTTGGCGTAATCGTTGGTCGCAAAAGCATCATCGCCTTCATATACGGCATGAATGCGGTACTCCACGGCCGATAGTTCTGTGGCGGCCTTCACGTACTGCATGCCATTCCACTTCCAGATTTGTTGTTCTGTGCGCTGCGGGCCTGCGCCCACCGAGCCGATGATGCCGCTTTGCGCTTCGATCTCCGTGGCCGGGTCTTGATCGCGCTGCACCAGTCGATACG
>JAGOBP010000252.1 GCA_017999195.1 Thermoflexales bacterium | reverse complement strand
GGGCAGTACCTTTACGGTGAAACTCCCCGTCTTTGGCTGACAGAAATCCCGGACATCTGCGCCCCGCTGAGCCGGACAACCCGGCGGGGCTTTTTTTGCGCCTATGACACTCTGGGTGGTATAATGTGATACTTATCACTTGCTATAACATCCGGCCGGTTGTATTTTTACTCCCGATTCACATTGTCTACTTTGTCCAAATTGGGATTCTGCGCTATGCCAATCACTCGTCAAGCCGATTACGCCATTCGGGCCGTGCTCGATCTTGCCCTTCAACCTACCGGCGCACGCGTGGCCTCTGTAGACATTGCGCGACGTCAGGGCATTCCCCTGGCTTTTCTATTCAAAATCCTGGCGCGACTGGCGGCCGAAGGCCTGGTTTATACGCAGCGCGGCGCCAGGGGCGGCACTTGGCTGGCTGGGAGTTCGGCGCAGATTACGTTGTTGCAGGTTGTCGAAGCCATCGATGGGCCGTTTGCGCTCAATCGGTGTGCGCGCCAGCCGTGCGACTGTGTGCGTAATCAGATGTGCGTCATTCATCCGGTCTGGTTTGAACTCTGTTGTGAGTTTCGAGCGCGATTGGCCAGTTACACCTTCGCCACCATCGCGGCTCAAACGGGCCAGGGTGTATCGCCCGCTTCGTCGCTGACCACGCTGTTTGAGGCGCTGCCGCTGGGATAGTCGCCGTTGAGTTTGGAAACGAGCGTGCCTGCGCGGGTTCGTCTTTCGCTTGCTTCACGCTTGCCCTTCAACGAACGCAGCACCAGCGCACGTCAGTGTTCGCCGGGGTTATAATGGGGGTGGCACAACCGGGCGCGGCTGGGGTTCAACTCGCGCCGGGCTGGAGGAACGATGTCCACCGAACGCCAACGTCGCGCCGATGTCATCCGACTGATCGTCACCACCCGCGAACGTTTTCCGCACACGCCGGCCATTACCGAAGCCATGCGCCGTGTGATCTGGCGCTATGCGCTGCCGATAAAGCCCAAGCCCAAGCGAAAAACCAAAGCATCGAGTCACAAGCCATGAGCGACCAGACGTCGCGGGGTTTCATGGACAGTCCGCGCTTCAAATTGATCAACTGGTATCCGCCGCTGCTCGGCGCGGGCATCCACGTGCTGCATCACGAATCCGATGCACATACGATCAAAGTGAAGATGCCGCTGACCCGCTTCAACCTCAACGCGGTGGGCGTACATTTTGGCGGCAGCCTGTACGCCATGTGCGATCCGTTCTTCATGCTGATCCTCATGCAGCAGCTGGGCCGCGACTATATCGTGTGGGATAAAGCCGCCGCGATTCAATTTGTGAAGCCGGGCAAAGGCACGGTGTATGCCACCTTTCACATTTCTCCAGACACCATCGCCATCATCAAAGCGCAGGCAGATGCTGGTGAGAAATTAGAACCCATCTTCAATGTGGAGGTGGTGGATGGTGCTGGCGAAGTGATTGCTAAAGTTGAAAAACGCCTGTACGTGCGCAAGAAAAAGTAACTGCGCACTTCACCCAGCCCGATCGATCGCGCTGGCCCGCACGCTTCGACTCTCATTGCGACCTTGTCGGTACACCGCGTCACCCGATCGGGTGAGGGGCGTTATCGATTTGGGTACTGTTCGTTGCTTCGTTTGATTGAGTAGATTAAATCAATCCGTACGGTTCATCACAAAGTCCTTAAAATTTATTTGTTGCCCTATTCACAGACGCAAGACGTGTTAGAATCAGGCCCAATGCCAAGCGATTAAGTGTCTTGGCGTTTCGTCTATCTTGAGCCGGAGACGGGGGCTTCCGGCGCAAACCAAGGAGCCACCAGCGCGTCAAATCAGGGTTCCGCTGACCCAATGTGTTTATTCGCCCCTGGCCGTAAGTCAAATCTAATCTAACACGTGGAGACAATGCTCATGCGTACAAAGATTCTGGGATTTGTGGTTGTGGTGGTTCTGTTGGCCCTGGTTGCTGCTGCGTTTGTTCCGGCCCGCTCGCCCGCGGCGCCGGTTGCCGCGCGGTTTGGTGTCAATCGCCCCGGTGTCGCGGGGACGCCTGTCGCGATTGACGGTGGTGTGCAGCCCCTGCCGCCTGAATTGACCAATGGCCCGGTCGTGGCCGAATCCATCCAGGTGGATGTGTCAGCGCCGTTACGGTCCATTGCGCCTATCGCGCCGGAGCAAGGCCGAGAGGCTGATCTGAACGAGCTACACCGCTTGCCGGGTCGGCCCGATGGGACTGGCCCGAATAATCCCAACGAGGGCTTTCAAGACCCGGCGTGGGATGCAGCCAGCGGGGAGCGGCCGATTCCATCGGCCGTGAGCGCGCCGCTGGTCAGTTTCGACGGCGTGAATAACGTCAACGGCGTGCTGCCGCCCGATACGAATGGCGACGTCGGCCCCAATCACTATATGCAGTGGGTCAACCTGTCATTCGCCATCTACAACAAATCGGGGGGCTTGTTGTATGGACCGGCGGCGGGCAATACGCTGTGGAGCGGCTTTGGCGGCACGTGCCAGACCAGCAACGACGGCGACCCGATCGTGCTGTATGACCAGTTGGCCGATCGCTGGATGGTGAGCCAGTTCGCAGTGCCCGGCGGCACGTCCGGCTATCACCAGTGCATCGCCGTCTCGCAGACCGGCGATCCGACCGGCGCGTGGTATCGCTACGACTTCCTGTACAGCTCCACCAACATGAATGACTATCCGCACTTTGGCGTCTGGCCGGATGGTTATTACATGGCCGTGCACGAATTTGCCAATGCCGCTACGTGGGCAGGGCAGGGCGTGGCCGTGTTCGAGCGCGACAAGATGCTGTTGGGTCAGCCGGCGCGCATGGTGAAGTTCAATCTGTACGCCACCGATCCCAACATGGGTGGTATGCTCCCGTCCGATTTGGACGGCCCGGCCCCGGCGGCTGGCGCCCCCAACATTTTTGCTGAACCCGACGATAATGCCGCCGGTTTCACGCAAGATCAAATTCAACTGTACGCCTTCCATGTCGATTGGACGAACACGGCCAATTCGACCTTCTCGCTGGTGACCAAACTGCCCACGGCCGCGTTTGACTCGAACATGTGCAACGGCTCGCGCACGTGCATTCCGCAGCAAGGCACTACGGCCAAGCTCGACGCGATCGCCGATCGGGCCATGTACCGCGTGCAGTATCGCAACTTCGGTACGCATCAGTCGCTGGTGCTCAATCACACCGTCGACGTGAATAATGCCGATCGCGCCGGCATTCGCTGGTACGAACTGCGCAATACAAGCGGCACCTGGAGCATCTATCAGCAAGGCTCATATTCGCCCGATGCGACTCATCGTTGGATGGGCAGCATTGCGATGAACGGCCAGGGCCAGATTGCCATCGGCTATTCGGCTTCGAGCAGCACCATGTATCCGGCCATCCGCTATACGGGGCGGCTCGCCACGGATGCGCTCGGCACGATGGGCCAGGGTGAAGGGACGCTCTTTGCGGGCACCGGCGCGCAAACGCACACCGCCGCGCGCTGGGGCGACTATAGTATGCTGTCGGTCGATCCCACCGACGACTGCACTTTCTGGTACACCACTGAGTACGTGCAGACGACGGGTTCTTCGCCGTGGCGCACGCGCATCGGCTCGTTCCGCGTAAGCACATGCGGTGCCGCGCCGACGGCTACACCTGTGCCGCCGACGTCCACGCCGACCAATACGCCGGTCCCGCCGACTGCGACGAATACGCCGACGCCAACCAGCACGCCGACCGTTGGCCCGTCGCCCACGCCGACGAATACGCCGGTCCCGACGAACACCCCGACCCCGGTGCCGCCGACGGCCACTCGCACGCCGACGGCCGTGCCCCCGACGGCCACCAATACGCCGGTACCACCCGCCTGCCCGAATCCGTCCGGCACGTACTGCCGCACCGATACGGATACGCGCACGTGGATCACGGGGACGACCAATCAAAACATTACCAAAGACGATACGACCAAGACCGTGACGCTGCCGTTCACCTTCCGATTCATGGGGACGAACTACACGTCGCTTAAGGTTTCGTCTAACGGCAACGTGCACTTTGGCACGGCCAGCACCGCCTACAGCAATGTGGCGATTCCGTCTTCGGCCAATCCGAACGCGTTGATCGCGGCCTTCTGGGATGACCTGTCACCGAATCTGGGCGGCGCGATCTACACCGCGACTTCGGGTGCATCACCGAATCGCACGTTCGTCATCGAGTGGCGCAACGTCAATCACTATGGCGTCAGCGGCACCAACGGTGCGACGTTCCAGATTCAACTGCAAGAGACCACCAATCACGTCTACATCCTGTACCAAGACACAGCCTTTGGCAATGCGTCGTATGACAACGGCGTGTCCGCCACCAGCGGTGTAGAGAATGCGACCGGCACAGCCGGTAATCAGTACAGCTTCAACAGTGCGGTACTGACGGCGGGCAAGGTGTTGCACTTCTGGCCGCAATAAGTTAGACCCTCACCCTAATCCCTCTCCCTAAACCGGGGAGAGGAACAAACACCGCGCCGAGATGAATTCATCTCGGCGCGGTTGTTGTTTATCGTTGATTGGGGCGCGGGCGGTCACGAGTGTGAGTCGCCGCCGGGGAGGGCGGCATGAGCCGGCTTAACTGGACTCAGGCTACCTACTTATCGGCTAGAAACTGCGCGACCACTTGCGCGATCTTTTCTCGATCGGGCAGCAGCACTTGCCCGCCTTGTGGCGTCACCCAGGGCGTGATCATCGTCTCATCGATGCGATACGCATGAATGTTCTCGCGCGGAATCTGCGTCCACTTCTTCGCCAGCGACAGAATTTCCGGCAAGGTCAAATCGGTGCGCAACGCATCACCCACGACATTGAGCACTTCCGGCACTTTGCCAATCTGCCCGATGCTCGTGGCTTTATCGCGGATGGCGAGCAAAACTTGCTGTTGCCGTTGCAACCGCCCGAAGTCGCTATCCTGATGACGCGTGCGAACGTACTTCAGCGCGAGCGTGCCATCCATGTGCATGCGCCCCGCCGGAATCATCAACGTCTCAATGCCATAATCCTCAGTGGGATATTCGTAGTCGATAATCTCACGCGGCACATCCACATCGATGCCGTCGATGGCGTCGATCACAGCCTTGAAGCCGTTGAAGTCGATCACGCCAAACCGATCGACCGGGATGCCAAAATTGTACTCGATCGTGTCCATCGCCAACTGCGGCCCGCCGCCGGGCAAGTCGTTGTAATCGCCCCAAAAATAAGCGGTATTGATGCGCTGCTGATCGAAGCCGGGCAGGGGCACATACAGATCGCGCGGAATGGACAGCATGGCCGCCGTCTGGCTGATCGGATCAAGCGTGACGAGCATCATCACGTCCGAGCGGCTGGCGCCCTCGTTCGCGCGATCGCGTGTGTCGGTGCCCATCAGCAAGATCGTCACGCGGCCGCCATCAGGCGCGGGCCAGATGTCGGTGTCGTTGTTGGTGACGATGACTTGCGCCATCTGACCGATGGTCGTGACCGTCTCGCCCAGATCGCGGCCCAGCCAGCGATCGCGCAGCGCCAGCAAGGTCGACGGGCCAATGGCGGCCAATACGAGACTGACCGTAACGCATATCACGACGATCAGGGCCAGGCAGCCGGTGAGCGCGTACAGTCCGATCGGGCGGCGATGGCCCATCGGTTGGACGAGGCGCGGTGATGGCTGCGTTTCAAGCGGTATCATCGCTTGCGGCCGCGGCTCAGTCGATTTGGGTTGTGAACTCCACACGGGTTGATCGGGCATAAGGTTACTCGGCGCGGGATTGTACCGCACCTGGCGCAAAACAAAAACGCCGCCCCGGGGGACGGCGTTTTTCTTATTCAGTTATCGATGTTCGGCGGGGACTAAAGCGGCACGACGTCTTTGGCTTGAAGACCCTTGGGGCCGCGCTCAATGCTGAATTCAACGCGCTGGCCTTCGTTCAAACTGCGATAGCCAGTCATTTCAATGGCTGAATGATGCACGAACACATCCTCGCCACCTTCACGCGAAATGAACCCATAGCCCTTCGTCGCGTTGAACCACTTGACGGTTCCAGTTACCTTCTCGCTCACGTTTGTTGCTCCTTGCAGATTGGTGATGTTAGGCCGCCGGTCTGTCCACGCCGATTGTCCCTACAAAAAACGCTCAAGCTTATTTTGTAAGCCCGAGCGGATGATGCAGGTGCAACCACTACAGGTACTTACCACGTCCTACGGCCCAAACTATATCACGGCCCGTGGCGCTTGTCAAATTCGTCAAAAATGCACGGTATAATCACGGCAAACCTGCGCTGGGAGGGCGGCATGATTGTCTCAAAGCAGTTAACGATCAACACTAACGGCCACGGCGACACGCTGGATATCACCCCGGGCGTGATA
>JAGOBP010000251.1 GCA_017999195.1 Thermoflexales bacterium | reverse complement strand
GGCCAGCGACGTGCGCGCGTTGGCGGCAAACCGCAGGGCGTGCGTATCGACGTTGGCCTCATGCAGCGTGCGTTCCAGAAAACGGCCAAAGGCATCGTCGCCCACTTTGCCCATGAAGCCCGCGCTGGCGCCCAGCCGCGCCGCGCCCACGGCCACGTTCGCCGTCGCGCCGCCGGGCGCTTTGATGAAGGCGGGCGCGTCCATCAATGACACGCCGCTGACGGTGGGCACAAAATCGATCAGCATTTCTCCAAAGGTGATGATGTCGGGCATGGATGAATCCTCACACGTTCAGAATAAGGCCTAATTGGCCTGTAAATGCAGTGTTTGGCTGTAACCGATGTACTCGTTCAACTCGCGCGGCAGGCCCAGCGTCATCAATTCATAACCGCTGGTGCGATGAACTTCGCGTTGATGTCGATCGGTGATGGAATACAGCGCGTCTGGGATCAAGCCTTTGAGCACAGGCACAGGTCGGGCGCTGCCAATTTGATGATCGCGTAAAGCCACAGAATAAACGGCTGCGCGCCCATCCGATTGGACATACTCGACGACCGAGGCCTGAAATTCTTCCAGCCGTTCCAGCCGATACAACGTGCCATTTTGAATGATAGGCCGAATGCGCTTGTAAAACGCGATATAACTGGCGTACTCGGCCAGTTCTGCTTCGCTCAATTCGTTGAGGCTGGAGCCGATGCCTAATGCGCCGCGCATCGCCACATCGAAGCGCAAGGCTAATGATGTGATGCGCTGTGTGATGTGGCTGCGTTCGTGCGTGACCCACGCTTCCATGCAGCGCGCGGGATAGGCCAAACTAAAGCCCTCTTGAATGCGAAGGCGGTCAAAGGCATCGGTGTTGTCGCTGGTCCACACCTGATCCGTTCGAGCGAGAATGCCCAAATCGATGCGGCCGCCGCCGCCGGAACAACTTTGAATCTCCAGCGCGGGATGTTTGGCGCGCAAGCGATCCATGATCGAATATACGCCTGCGGTGTGCGCGCGCCAGATGGCTTTGCCCGCGACTGAGCCGGGCTCGGTGGCAAGTCGATTCATGTCCCACTTGAAGAAAGCAATAGCATAGCGATCAACCAGTGCATCGAGTGCCGAGAAAATATGCTCGACGACTTCGGCGCGGCCAAAATCAAGGATCAATTGATTGCGCGACTCAGTGCGTTCACGACCGGGAAAGTGCAGCACCCAATCAGGATGTAGGCGGTACAGATCAGAATCGGCGTTCACCATTTCCGGCTCAACCCACAGGCCGAACTTCATTCCCAGTTTTTGCACTTCCGTCACAAGTTGTTCTAGCCCGTTGGGAAAAGCATCGGCGCGCACGACCCAATCGCCCAGCCCCGCACGGTCGCTGCGCCGCGCGCCGAACCAGCCATCGTCCACGCAGAACAACTCCACGCCGATGGCGGCCGCCTTGCGCGCCAACTCGATCTGGCTGTCGTAACTCACGTTGAAGTAGGTGGCTTCCCAACTGTTGTAGAGCACGGGGCGCACGGGCGCACCGTGCGGCAGCACGCGCTCTTGCGTAAAGGCATGCAAGCGCCGACTCGCGCCGCCCCAGCCCTCGGCGCTGACGCCGCACACCAGGGCGGGCGTGATGTGCTTCTGGCCCGGCGCAATATCGAGCGCGAAATCGAAGGGATGGTAGCCTGCGTGCACGCGCACGGCCCAGGTCGGGGTTTGCTCCACGGCGATTTGCCATGCGCCGCTGTACGCGAGTGCGCCAAAGTAAACCGTGCCCGTCTCTTCCCATGTGTGGCCGGGTCGATTGAGCATGACAAACGGATTGGCAAAGTGGCTGGTTTGCAGGTTGCGGCTTTCGATGACGTGGGTGCCCGGTGACAAACGCTGCCGCTGCGAGGTGAACTCGCGCGCCCACGTGCCGGTGACGTAAGTCAATTCAGTCGTGCCATTGGGCAAATGCATTGACGCAAAGTTGCAGACTTCGAACGAGACAACAGCCGTCCCCGTATTCTCCAATTCAAGCCAGCGTTCGATGATGTCGTGCTCGGGCGTGAGGCGATAGCACACCGTGACGAAGAACTCTTGAACGGGGTCTTTCAGTCGAACGCGCAGTGTTTCGCGCACAGCCTTATTTTTCAGGGGTAAACCGAGGGTCGGCGCGAGGCCCGGTTGCGCGTCAGTCACGATGGCGTGATCGACATAGCGCAGGCGCAGATCGCGAATGGGCAGATGCAGCGCTTCGCCGTCTTGCAGCGGCACAGGCAGTGACGCAAAGTTGGCTTTCAGCGTGACTTGATACGAGGTGACGTCGCCGAAGGTCAGCACTTCATCGGGGCGGAACTGCGTGATGAAACTGCCTGGCGGCTCATAATTCGGGGCGGTGTCGCCGCGCACTCGATCGGCGGGTGAAGAGCGATCGGGGCGCGGCCCCCAACCCAGATGAATTAATCGATCAGCGTGATCGACCTGACAGGCGTAGTAACTGCTGCGAAGGATCAGGTTGAAAGTGCGCGTGTCCGGGTTGAAGTGGATCATGATTGAGCGATTGACGGGGTCAGCCACAGGCATTGATAGGGCTGAAGTGACGAGTGCTGAGTGACGAGTGATTTTGATAACAGATCGAAATACGCCGCATCAGCGGGTAAGTCGATGGCCTGCACTTGAGCCGATAGATTATTGATCACTAACACCCGATCGGCGTGATGGATGCGCCAGTACGCCAACAGCGCGGGCTGGTCGTTGGGCAGCCAGTGCAGTTCGCCTTGCCCCAAAGCCGGATGCTGTTGGCGAACGTGCAGCGCGTGCTTGAACCAGTTGAGCACCGAAGCCGGATCGGCTTGCTGGGCGGCCACGTTGACGGTGGCGTAATCAGCGCCAAGGGGGGCGTACAGGTGATCGGTCGCAGAAAAGCCTGCATTTACCGAGGAATTCCACGGCATGGGCGTACGCACACCGTTGCGATCGTCCAGCCAGATGTTGTCGCCCAGACCAATCTCATCGCCGTAGTAGAGCACCGGCGAACCCGTCAGCGTCAGCAAAATGGAGTTGGCCAACTTGATCAGGCGCGCGTCGTGATTGAGGAGCGGCGCGAGGCGGCGGCGAATGCCCAGGTTGATCTTCATGCGCGGCTCGGGCGCATAAGTTTGCCACATGAAGTCGCGCTCTTCGGGCGTGACCATTTCCAGCGTCAATTCATCGTGATTGCGCAGGAAGGTGGCCCACTGTGCGCCCGCCGGTAATTGCGGTGTCTGCGCCAGAATTTCCACGATGGGCGTGCGATCGGCCTGCGCCAGCGCCATGAAGACGCGCGGCATCAAGGGGAAGTGAAAGCCCATCTGGCATTCGTCGTTGATTTCGCCGCCGAAGTAGGCGCGCAGTTCGCCCGGCCACAAATTGGCTTCGCACAGCAAGACGCGATCGGGATAATGCGTGTCGATGAGGCGGCGCAGGTCTTTAAGATAGGCGTGCGTTTCCGGCAAGCCCGCGCAATCGGTGCCTTCACGTTCAAAGAGATAGGTCACGGCATCCAGGCGGAAACCGTCGACGCCGAGATCAAGCCAAAAGCGCGCCACGTCTAACATCTCGGCGCGCACGGCAGGATTGTCATAGTTTAGGTCGGGCTGCTGTCGGTAGAAGCGGTGCCAGTAGTATTGACCCGCCACTTCGTCCCACGTCCAGTTGGACGGTTCGACATCGCAAAAGACGATGCGCACGTCGGCATATTTTTGATCGGTGTCGCTCCAGACGTAGAAATCCCGATAGGGCGAGTGGCGGTCCGAGCGGGCCGCTTGAAACCACGCGTGCTGCTCGGAGGTGTGGTTGAGCACGAGGTCCATGAGGATGCGCAGGCCGCGTTGATGCGCCTGCGCGATCAGTTCGCGGAAGTCGTCCAGCGTGCCAAAATCCGGGTGAATGTTGCGATAGTCGGCCACATCGTAGCCGTCATCGTGCAAGGGCGACGGATTGATCGGCAGCAGCCAGACGCAGTTCACGCCCAAGTCGCGCAGATAGTCCAATCGGGTGATGAGACCCCGCAAGTCGCCGTGCCCGTCGCCATTGCTGTCGCTAAAGGCGCGGACGTGAAGTTCGTAAAAGACCGCCGTTTGATACCAACTCGCCGAATTTGTCATGGTCATTTTGATCCACGAATCAACACGAATTTTCGCTAATGCGCGCCTGAATTCGTGTTGATTCGTGAAAATTCGTGGCTGAATCTTTAGCCTTTAACCGAGCCAGCCAGCAGGCCGCGCACGAAGAAGCGTTGCAGCGAGAGGAACACGCCCAACGGCAGTAGCATGGTGATGAACGCGCCCGCTGTCAGCAAGTGCCAGTCTTGCCCGCGCGAGCCGACGATTTCGGCCAGACGCTGCGTGACCAACTGATTGGTGGGCGACGCGCCGATGAAGATCAACGCGACCAGATAGTCGTTCCACACCCACAGGAACTGGAAGATGGCGAACGACGCCAGCGCCGGCACGGCCAGCGGCAGGATCAACTTGGTGAAGATGGTGAAGTGCGACGCGCCGTCGATGAATGCCGACTCCAGCAGGTCGCGCGGCAGTTCGCTGATGTAGTTATACATCAGATAGGTCGCCAGCGGCAGACCAAAGCCGGTGTGCGCCAGCCATACGGCCAAAAACGTCCCGTTGAGTTTCAACGACACATAGTCGCGGAGCAGGGGCACCAGCGCGATTTGCAGCGGCACGACCAGCAGGGCCACCACCAGCGCAAACAACATCTTGCGCGCCGGGAAGCGCATCCACGCAAAGCCGTAAGCGGCAAAGGCCGCCAGCGCAATCGGGAGCACGGTGGACGGAATCGCCACGGCGATGCTGTTGAGGAAAGCGCGTCCCATGTTATCGCCGCGTTCGGTGACGGTGGTGCCATCTTTCAAGGTCGCGGTGTAATCGTCACCTGCGGCCACCTGCTTGTAGTTCTCCAGCGTAAACGTCGTGTTGGCCGTCCAGGTGTACTGTTGGACTTCCAGGAAACCGACGCGCCGATTGCCGATCCATTGCAGACGCTTGCCGTCTTTTTCGATGCCCACGCGGAACTCTTCAAAGGTCGCGGTGACCCCGGCCATCGTCATCGGCTGATTGCGATCAACTTCCGGGCCGGGCTTGATCGTTTCGACCGAGACCCAGTCTTGATGCGGGAAGACCGTCCACCAGCCGGTGGTGTTGATGTCGATGCGGTCGCGCACCGATGAGACCAACAGGCCAAAGGTGGGAATGGTCCACAGCAGACAAATCAACGCCAGACCGCCGTTGACCAGCAGACTGCTCAGGAATTGCTTGCGCGGTTTTTTAGCAGCGGTTGTGGCAGCCATTAGAACGCCTCCCGTTGCGCGAACTGGCGCAAATTGTAGACCATCACCGGAATGACGGCGATGAACAGCACGATGGCGATGGCCGAGCCATAACCGTTATTGTTGTACGTGAAATACTGCCGATAGAACTCGGTGGCGATGACGCTGGTGCCGTACTGGCCGCCCGTCATCACGATCACCACGTCGAATATTTTCAGCGTAAAGATCACGATCGTGGTGGCGACCGTAATGATCGTGCCTTTGATCATGGGGATCATGATCTGGAAGAAAATCTGAACTTCGTTCGCGCCATCCACCCGAGCGGCCTCCAGCACTTCGCTGGAAATGCCCTTGATGGCCGCCGAGAAGAGCACCATCGAGTAGCCGGTTTGCAACCAGATCACGATGATGATCAGGAAGAAGTTGTTCCACGGCTGGAAGAAGGCCGTCCAGGCTTGCGGCTGTCCGCCCAGCGACACCACGATCGAGTTAAGCAAACCAATCTGGGGCGCATCGGACGGTTTGACCGCATACATGAAATTCCAGATGACGCCCGCGCCGACGAAAGAGATCGCCATCGGCAGGAAAATCAGCGCCTTCGCCAGAGTTTCAAAGCGGCTCCGATCGGCCAACACGGCGATCAAGAGACCCATCGAGGCGGTGAAGGCCGTGCCGAAGACCATCCACAACAGATTGTTGCGAAACACGATCAACATGTTGGGGTCGGTGAACACGCCGATGAAGTTTTGCAACCCGACGAAATTCACGCTATCCGCATCGAACAGGCTGAAGATAAACGTGCGGATGGTCGGCAGGGCCAAAGCCCAGATCAGCATCAGGACCGCCGGGCCGACGAAGATCATCGGTTGCAGGCGGCGCGTCCATTGGGCGGGCAGTTGTTCGACAAAGAAGTTGGCGGTCGTGAAGAGCAGCACCATGCCGCCGACACCCCAGATGATGGCTAATACGACAGTCACCAACTGCGGCGTGGTCGCGGCCGAGGTCGTTTGCAGATCACGCAAGTAGATGAAGCCAAAGGCCAGGGCCGCCGCCGATACGAGCAGCGGGATAAAAGCCAGGACGGCCCGGCC
>JAGOBP010000250.1 GCA_017999195.1 Thermoflexales bacterium | reverse complement strand
CCCTAAGTCAGAAGATTGTATAATCAGCCACAACCTATGAACGCCCTACCGCTCGTCTCATTGTCTGTCGTCGTTATTATTGTGCTCCTAAGCAGCTTGTTGCTTACGGAGCGCATACCCGTTGGGGCGGCAATCAGAGTCCAGAACGACGATCACAGACAGCACTAGATCGAACCAGTTCACCAGACGAGCCACCCAACAGCGGGTGGCTCGTTTCGTTTAGTAGGACAAGTTGTCACGCGCAGCGTGTCCCACCTGAGGAGCAAGCAACATGAATACAACGACTTCCAAGCAAGACGATCGAACCAAAACCAACTTAACCGTCAAAGCCACCACCGTGCGGCTATCTGCATCCGATCGAACCACGGCGGCCACCCCGGCCCGTCCCGCCGTCGATGACGACGATGCACAATGGGTGACGCAGCGCATGTTCGATCACTACAACGGCTAAACATTGTCATTCTGAGCGAGCGTTAGCGAGCGAAGAATCTATGACATTCTGAAAGAGGACTCGATAATCTAACATGACCGACCTGAAAAAGCACTCCTCCGCCATCACCGATGGACCCAGCCGCGCCCCGGCGCGCAGCATGTTCAAAGCCGTCGGCTACGGCGACGACGATATGCGCCAGCCCTTCGTCGGCATCGCCAACACCTGGACCGAAATCGGCCCGTGTAACTTCCATCTGCGCCGGCTCGCCGCCAAGATCAAAGAAGGCGTTCGCGCCGCGGGTGGCACGCCCTTTGAATTCAACACCGTCTCGATCAGCGACGGCATCACGATGGGCGCAGAAGGCATGAAGGCCTCGCTCATCAGCCGCGAAGTCATCGCCGACTCGATCGAGTTGGTAGCGCGCGGCAATCACTTCGATGCTTTAGTCTGCATCAGTGGCTGCGACAAGACCAATCCCGGCGTGATGATGGCGCTCGCCCGACTGGACATTCCCGGCGTGGTGCTGTACGGCGGCTCGATTGCGCCCGGCCATTATGCGGGCCGCGATGTCACCATCGCCGATGTGTTTGAAGCCGTAGGCAAGTACACCTCCGGCAAAATCGACGACGCGCAACTCAAGGCCATCGAAGATAGCGCATGTCCGGGCGCGGGTTCATGCGGCGGACAGTTCACGGCCAACACCATGTCCACTGTCATGGAATTTCTGGGCATCTCGCCGATGGGCAGCAATGGCATCCCCGCCATGTCCGCCGAAAAAGATGCCGCCGCCTTCGCTGTCGGTCAACTCGTCATGGACCTCCTTCGCAAAGACCTCCGCCCTAGTCAAATCTTCACTCGCAAAGCCTTTGAAAACGCCATTTCGTGCGTGGCCGCAACCGGCGGATCAACCAACGCCGTCCTGCACTTGCTGGCGCTGGCGAAGGAAGTCAATGTTGATCTCAACATCGATGACTTCGATCGCATCAGCGAACATACGCCCATCATCGCGGATTTGAAGCCCGGTGGCCGCTTCGTCGCCAACGACTTATACGCGGCGGGTGGCATTCAACTGGTCGCCAAGCGCCTGCTCGATGGCGGCTATTTGCATCAAGATGCGATCACCGTCACAGGCAAGACGATTGCCGAAGAGGCGAATCAAGCCAAAGAGACGCCGGGCCAAGTGGTCGTCGTCCCGCTCGATCAACCCGTGAAGCCCACCGGTGGTCTGGTCATTCTGAAGGGTAACCTCGCGCCGGAAGGCTGCGTGGTGAAGATGGCCGGTCACAACATGATCTATCATCGCGGCCCGGCGCGCGTCTTCGATAGCGAAGAAGCCTCGTTTGAAGCCGTGAAGAACAATTTGATCAAGCCCAACGATGTCGTGGTCATCCGCTATGAAGGTCCACGCGGCGGCCCCGGCATGCGCGAGATGTTGGGCGTCACGGCCGCGCTCGCTGGCGCGGACCTCGATCACTCAGTCGCGCTGTTGACGGATGGCCGTTTCTCTGGCGCAACACACGGCCTGATGGCCGGACACGTCGCACCGGAAGCCGCGCGCGGCGGCCCCATCGCGGCCGTGCGCGATGGCGACATGATCGTGTTCGACATCAACGCGCGCACACTCAGCGTGGAAATCTCGGACGCCGAGATAGCCAATCGGATGCAAGACTGGACGCCGCCTGCCCCTAAGTACAAATCCGGCGTCATGGCGAAATACGCGAATGCGGTGTCGTCATCATCGACGGGTGCGACAACGATCTAAAACACGCAACACGCAATACGCCACACGTGATGCGTGGTGCGTGTTCCGTCCACAAGGAGAGAGACATGAAACTTACCGGCGCGAAAATCATCTGGGAATGTCTGGTGCGCGAGAACATCGAAGTCGTCTTCGGTTATCCCGGCGGCACGATTCTGCCCGCCTACGATGCGATGCTGGATTATCCGATCCATCATGTGCTCTGTCGCCACGAGCAAGGCGGCACGCACATGGCCGATGCCTATGCGCGCGCGTCTGGCCGCGTGGGCGTGATGTTTGCCACGTCCGGCCCCGGCGCGACGAACACGGTGACCGGCCTCGCTACGGCAATGATGGACTCATCACCCGTCGTGTGCATTACGGGGCAAGTCTCTGGCAATCTGGTCGGCCTTGATGCCTTCCAAGAAACCGACGTGACCGGCGTCACGCTGCCCGTCACCAAGCACAACTATTTGGTCACGCGACCGGAAGACATCGCGCGCACCATCCGCGAAGCGTTTTACATCGCGCGCACGGGTCGCCCCGGCCCGGTGCTGGTGGACATCACCAAGGACGCGCAGCAAAAAGACACCGAGTTCGATTGGGACGCCGCTGAGCCGCATTTGCCCGGCTATCGCCCCGATCTGCACGCTCTGCCCGAAGAATATGAGAAGGCGTTGAACCTCATCCGCAGCGCCAAGCGACCCGTCATCCTCGCGGGACGCGGCGTCTTGCAAGCCAGTGCGATGCGGGCCGTGCAGGAATTTGCCGAGAAAACCAATACGCCCATCGCGATGACACTGCTCGGCATCGGCGGCGTTCCCGCGAATCATCCGCTCAATTTGGGCATGATGGGCATGCACGGCGAAGCGTGGGTCAACCACGCGATTCAACAGGCCGACCTGCTGCTGGCCTTCGGGATGCGTTTCGACGATCGGGTGACCGGGAACGTCAAGACGTATGCACCCAAGGCTAAGAAGATTCACATTGAGATCGATCCGTCGGAAGTCAACAAGGTCGTGAAGGTCGATGTCGCGCTCGTCGGCGATCTGTGCGACGTGCTGCAAGAACTCGCGCCGCGCGTGCAGGCGCAGGATCACGCCGAGTGGCTGGCGCACATCGACGAGATGAAGGGCGATGCGGCGGTGCGGGATATTCAGGGCTTGCCCGATACCGGCCACCTGTACGCCGCGCACGTTATCAATGATCTGTGGCGCTTCACCAAAGGCGAAGCGTTGATCTGCACCGATGTGGGGCAGCATCAAATGTGGACGGCGCAATATTACAAGCAAAACCGACCGTTCAACTTCATCACGTCGGGCGGCCTAGGCACGATGGGCTTCGGCCTCCCGGCGGCCATCGGCGCGAAGTTGGCGCGGCCCGAGGCCAACGTCTGGTCAATCTCCGGCGACGGCGGCTTCCAGATGACGCTGGCCGAACTGGCGACTGCGGCGCAAGAAAACATCAAGGTCAATGCCGTCATCATCAACAACGGCTATCTGGGCATGGTGCGGCAGTGGCAAGAGTTCTTCTATGACAAGCGCTACGCGGCCACGCCGATGCTCAGCCCCGACTTCGTGAAGATTGCGGAAGCGTATGGTCACAAGGGCATTCGCGTGACGAAGCGCTCGGAAGTGGAAGATGCCCTGCGCGAAGCCGAAGCGCACCCCGGCACGGTCGTGATCGATTTCCGCGTGGAGAAGGAAGACGCCGTGTACCCGATGGTTCCGGCCGGAGCCGATCTGCACGCGATGATTCGCCGCCCGATGCCGACGACCAATGTGATGGTGGAAAGCGGCAGTGATGACGAGTGGGACATCAGCGTAAAGTAATGCGTACTGCGCGATACGTAATTACGAAGTACGCAGTACGGATTACGTATCACGCATCACGGAGAAAATCATGTCTGCACATACTTTTGTGGCTTACGTCGAAGATAAACCCGGTGTCCTGAATCGCGTGGCATCGCTGTTCCGCCGCCGCACGTTCAACATTGAATCGCTGACGGTCGGGCACACCGATCAACCCGGCGTGTCGCGCATGACCATCGTCGTGGATACGGACGAACTCGGCGCGCGGCGCGTGGAAGCGAACTTGTACAAGTTAGTCAACGTCCTGCGCGTCGATAACGTCACGTCGCAAGCGACCGTCGAACGTGACCTGGCGCTGATCAAGGTGAAGGCCGGCGACGGCAAACGCACCGAAATTCTGCAACTGGTCGAGGTGTATCGCGCCCGTGTCGTGGACATCACCGGCGACTCGGTCATCGTCGAAATTACGGGCACTGAGGACAAGATCGAAAGCATGGTCGAGATTTTGCGCCCGTTTGGTATCATCGAAATGGTGCGCACCGGCGTCGTGTCGATGACGCGCGGCTCACAGGCCGTCAGCGCCAATCCGCCGCTCGTCGCAGCGATGATTCCAGAGGCATCACTGAATTAAACCGCGAAGGCGCAAAGAACGCTAAGTTTTTCAGGGCTTCCGACTTGAGCGGGATTATCGTCTACCGCTCCCGAGGGATTGCCAAATCCATCGGCTTTAGCGGCGGATTTGGCAATCCGCCGGGAGCAATTCCCATTAAAAGTTTTTCTTTGCGCCTTCGCGTCTTAGCGGTAGAATTCAATTGAGTCAAAACGACTCCAACATCCAACTTCCAATTTCTAATTCCCAATCTCAGGAGATCTCATGGCAAAGTTTAATTTCGGCGGCGTGGAAGAAACCGTTGTAACCCGCGACGAGTTTCCCCTTGAAAAAGCCCGCGAAGTGTTGAAGAACGAAGTCGTGGCCGTGCTCGGCTACGGCGTGCAAGGCCCGGCGCAGGCGTTGAACATGCGCGATAACGGCATCAACGTGATTGTCGGCCAGAAGGCAGGCAGCGCCAGTTGGGACAAGGCCCTCGCCGATGGCTGGGTGCCGGGCAAAGATTTGTTCTCGATTCAAGATGCCGCCGAACGCGGCACCGTGATTCAATATCTGCTCTCCGACGCGGGTCAGCGCGCCGTGTGGCCCAGCATCGTCGAATGCCTGAACGAAGGCGATATGCTGTATTTCTCGCACGGTTTCGGCGTGGTCTACGGCGATCAGACCGGCATCGTGCCGCCGCCGCACGTCGATGTCGCCCTCGTCGCGCCGAAGGGATCGGGCCGCAGCGTGCGCCGCAACTTCCTCGACGGCTCGGGCATCAACGCGAGTTTCTCCGTGCGGCAGGATGCCACCGGCCGCGCATGGGAACGCACCATCGCGCTCGGCATCGCGATCGGCGTGGGCTATCTGTTCGAGTCCACCTTTGAAGGCGAAGTCTATTCTGACCTTACCGGCGAACGCGGCGTCCTGATGGGTGCGCTCGCGGGCATCATGGAAGCGCAGTACAATGTCCTGCGCAAGAACGGCCACACGCCCAGCGAAGCCTTCAACGAAACCGTCGAAGAACTGACCCAATCGTTGATTCGTCTCGTCGGCGAGAACGGCATGGATTGGATGTACGCCAACTGCTCGACCACCGCGCAGCGCGGCGCGCTCGATTGGAAGGGTCCCTTCCGCGAGGCCGTTGCCCCAGTGTTCGATGATCTGTACGCGAAGGTGCGCTCGGGACACCAAACCGCGATCGTGCTGGCGGCCAACTCCGCGCCCGATTATCGCGAGAAGCTCGACGCCGAACTCAAGGAAATGGCCGATTCCGAGATGTGGCGCACGGGCGCGGCGGTTCGATCGCTGCGGCCGGAGAATTGGAAGAAATAATCCGTGTTGCGTGATGCGTGTTGCGTAAAGATGTTCACGCACCACGCAATACGCATCACGTTTGAGGTGTGAAGTAACCTAACTATGGATAACAACTACGTTCGAATTTTCGACACCACATTAAGAGACGGCGAGCAATCGCCGGGCGCGACGATGACGTCCGCCGAGAAGATGGAAGTGGCGCGCACGCTGGCGCGGCTCGGCGTCGATGTGATGGAGGCGGGTTTCCCCGCGGCCTCGCCCGACGACCTGGAAGCGGTGCGCCGCATCGCCATCGAGGTGGGCAACCCATCGGATGGCAGCCGCGCGCCCATCATCTGCGGCCTCGCGCGCGCCGCCAAGGGCGACATCGATAAGGCGTGGCAGGCTGTGCGCGAAGCGAAACATCCGCGCATTCACACCTTCCTCGCCACGTCCGAGATCCATATGCAGTACAAGTTGAAGATGGATCGGGAGCAGGTGCTCGAT
>JAGOBP010000004.1 GCA_017999195.1 Thermoflexales bacterium | reverse complement strand
TTGCTCGGCCTCACCGTCTACACCTATCAACCCAGCCGCGTCGTGCCGCTGATTTACCTTGTTTTCATGGGTTTTCTGGTCATTCGGCAACGCGCGCTGGTTAAACAGAACTGGCGAGCATTGACCGTGTTCTTCGGCGTGGCGTTGCTGGTGGCGCTGCCGTTGCTGATTTTTCTGCTGACGCATCCGCAAGCCGAAACGGCACGCGCGTTTCAAACTGAACCAATTCGCGCGCTGATGAGCGGCAATTTTCAACCCGCGATTGAAACCGCCCTGGCGACGTTGAAGATGTTCACCTTCGATGGCGCGGGTGATCCGCAGATTTTGTATAACCTCACGGGCCGCCCCGTTTTCATCGGTGTGAGTTCGATCTTGTTTTACCTGGGCTTGTTCGTAAGCGTGTTGCGCTGGAAAAAGGCGGAATATGCCTTCATGTTGATCTGGCTGGCGATCACGCTCCTGCCCAACATGCTCACTGCGCCCGCGCCGTTTTTCTATCGCGCGATTGCGGCGCAGACGCCGGTGGCGTTACTGCCTGCAATCGGTGGCGTATGGCTGACAGGTGTGTTTAACCGCAACGCCATGCGGCCCGCCGCTACGCGGACACGGGCAGGCGCAGAGAGCGCTGAGAAACGGCGGAGGGTGATTTCGTTGGTTACAGTCATCGTCGCCCTGATCGCCCTTGCGCAGACGGCGATTACGACCTGGCACGATTATTTCGAAGTGTGGGGACAGCACGAGGAAGTTCGTTTTCAGTATTCGGCAGCACTAACGGCCATCGCGCACACGATTGATTCATCATCCGATCAGAATCCCGTCGCCGTGTCGAGTTTCTTCATTGAAGACGCAGATCCGATTATTTTTGAGCAGACCTTGAATCGCCGCGATGTGGCCGTGCGTTGGTTTGATGCGCGCGAAGCGATCATTGCGGCGGCGGGCGCGAACTGGCAGTGGCTGGGCGCGCCGTCGTTTACGCCGCTTGATTCGGGCCTGCAAACTGAATTCCTCGGCGAACCGTTGACGATCACGCAGGACTTCAAATTGTATGCGCTGGATGCGGTGCGGTTCCGGCAAACGATTGGAGCGTGGATGTGTGGGGCTTGTCCAATGACGTTTGATCAAACGGTCACGCTGATCGGTCTTCAAACCAACATCGTTGATGGCACGTTGATTGTTCAATCGGCGTGGCGCGTGGAAGGGGCGGGTCAGCCAGTCTCGACGGCGGTGTTCATGCATCTCATCGGCGCAGATGGGCAAATCGCCGCGCAGGATGATCGATTGGGCGTGCCACCGCACACGTGGCAACCGGGCGATGAATTTGTGCAAGTGCATCGCATGGCTTTGGGGCAAGCCTTGGCGGGAGATTACGCGTTGAAGTTGGGCCTATACAATCGAGCGGACAATGCACGCTGGGGCGCGACGGATCAATCGGGCGCGAGGCTGGGCGATGCCGTGACTGTGGCAACGATCGAGGTGTCGCCGTGATCGTCGTGCGTCGCATCGGGATCGTGCTGTTGTACACACTGATCGCGCTGATCGCGTTGAATGCGCTGATGGCGAACTTCACGTCGGCGATGCCGGGTGTGGTGAAGTTAGAGCCGAATGATACGATTCAGCCTTCGGAATTCGATATTTTCTACTGGAATTTGTGGTGGGTGAAGCACGCGGTCTTTGACCTGCACATCAGCCCCTTGTATACCAACTACGTGATTTATCCGTTTGTGTCGCCGCTGGCGGGGCATACGCTGGCGCTGTTGTGGGGGCTGGTCACTGCGCCGCTGCAAGACGCGCTTGGCTTGACGCCGACTTTCAATCTGGTGGTGCTGCTGACGTTTGTGCTGGCGGCGACGTGTATGTATGCGTTCGCGCGGCGGCATGTGAAGTCGCAAAGCGTGGCGGTGCTGGCGGGCGTGATGTTTGCGTTTACGCCCGCGATGGTGCATCGTGCGTCGCTGGGGCATCTGGATAAACTGTCGATCTTTTGGCTGCCGTTGGTCTTGTTACTATGGGACAAGACACTCGAATCGCGGCGCTGGACGTGGGCGCTGGTGACGGGTGTAGCGGTGTGGTTCGCGTGGCTGACCGACTTCCAGCAGGCGATGTGGGCGTTGTTGTTGCTGGGACCGTATGTCATATACACCAGTTTTATCCGTCAATCGAAGCCGCGCGGACTGTTGGCGATCCGATTGATCGGCGTCGCGTTGGCGGCATTTATTGTGCCGGCGTTGTTTGCGCCGCTGCCGCAACTGCTGGCCGCGAATCAATTGAATTATCCGCCGGCGCGATTGGAAGACACCACGTTCTTTGCTTTTCCACTCCAGAATTTGCTGACGGGCAGCGACAACGGCGATTTCTCAATCGGACAATTGCTGCCGCTGTTGACGCTGGCCGCGCTGCCCTTCATGCGCCGCGATGGTCGTTGGTGGTTATGGCTGATCGTCGCGCTGGGGGGCTTGCTCTTCGCGCTAGGGCCATACATCGACTTTAACGGTACGCGTATTGAGTTGCCGTATGCGCTCTTGCATCGCGTATTGGGCAATCAATATCGCACGCCGATGCGCTTCATGACGCCCGCTGTCCTTGCGTTGACGATGCTGATCGCGCTGACGCTGGATGACTTGAGCGCGCGACTGAAATGGGACGGCGTGCGTCGTCGCGCCGTGGTCGTAACGTTGGGCTTTTTGTTCGTGTTTGATTATCGATTGGCCGAGCCGTTTCCGATCACGAGCATGCCGGATTACCGGACGTATCACGACATCGCGACTGCGCCCGGTGACTTTGCGGTGTTGGAAATCCCGATCGGGGTGCGCAGCGGCTTCGCTGTGGTCGGGCGCGGTGAGACGTTGCAATACTACGCGCCGATTCATCAACATCCCATTCCGTCTGGTTATCTATCGCGCTTGCCCGGTGAAATCACGAATATCTTCTATTTCGAGCCGCTCTTAGGCGCACTCACACTGTCGCAATCTTTGCCGCCGCAGGCTGAATTGGATTCGCGATTGGGGCAGTTGATTCAGGACTGGAACATCGGTTATGTGATTCTGCATACGGATTTGCTGGAAGCCGGGCGCGTGCGCTCGTTTCAGCGGTTTTTGGATCGGCAGCCTGCGTTGGAGCGAGTGGGCGACGAGGGCGCGCTGATCGTTTACAAGGCGAGGGTGCCGTGAAGTCGCCGCGACCACGCTGGGAATGGCCGCTGGTCATCGCCCTGGTTCTACTGGCGTTTTTCATGCGCGTCTGGCAGTTGAATGAGGTACCGCCCGGCTTGCATCACGATGAAGTGATCATCGGGCAGGTGGCGAAGGACATTCTGCGCGGCAACTTCGCGATCTATTTCACGGCGGGCTATGGACATGAGCCGCTGTATCATTATCTGGTCGCGGGTTTCTTTGCCGCTCTCGGCGCGAGTGCGTTTGCGCTGCGATTAACTTCGGCTTTCCTCGCGGTGTTGGGTTTGGTCGTGGCGTATCGCTTGACGCGACGCTTGTTTTCACCTGTGGTCGCAGTTGGCATGCTGGTGTGGCTGTCGATTTCGCTGTGGCCGGTCTTTTTCGCGCGTGTAGGTTTGCGGGGTATTACCTTGCCCTTACTCACCACGCTGACGGCCTACTTTCTGTGGAAGGCGCTTCACGCATCACGCTCCACGTACTACGTTCTCGCGGGTGCGCTGCTTGGCCTGACCCTCTACACGTATCAAGCCAGCCGCGTTTTCCCCGTGATTTTTGCGGTGTTTTTTGTCTATCTTGCGGTCACCCGTTCATCACTCGTCACTCGTTACTCGTCACTCATCAGCCGCGTCGGCATGTTCTTCATCATCGCCTTGCTTGTCGCTGCGCCGTTGATCGTGTACCTCACAGTGATTAACCCAACCGCCGAAGAGCGCGTGGCTGATCTGAGTGGGCCGCTGAATCAACTTCGGGACGGTGATCCGAGCGAAGTGATCCAATCGACGCTGAATACGCTGGGGATGTTCACCATCACCGGGGACGCGGTGCCGATCTATAACGTGGGCGGTCGCCCGGTTTTCCCGGAACCGATCGGCGCGGCGTTGTTTTATCTGGGCCTGTTGATGTGCGTGTGGCGTTGGAAACAACCGGCGTACGCCTTCATGTTGATCTGGTTCGTCATCAGCCTCGCCCCCGCGATGGTGACGCCGTTCTCGCCCAACTTCGTCCGTACGATGGCGGCGTGGCCGGTGCCGTTTGTGTTTGTGGGGTTGGGAGTGCAGTCGATTGGGCAACTGGTCAATCGGTTAATCAGTCAACTGGTTACTTGGCCGCGACGTCATCTTGTCATCTTGTCATCTTGTCATCTTGTTGTCTTTGTTCTCGCATTTGGCTACAACGCCGTCCTCACCTATCGCGACTACTTCTTGGATTGGCCGCGCGGCGATTACGTGCGCTTCTGGCAGCAGGCGACGTGGACGCAGGCGGTGCGGGCCATCAATGCGGAGCCATCTTCGACGCCAGTGACGGCTTCGGGGTTGAGCATTCAGGACTTTGATCCGCAGACGTTTGACTTGCTCGGTGTGCGCTCGGACGTGAAGGCCAAGTGGTTTGATTGCCGTAACGCGATGCTGTATCCGGCGGGCGATGTGGCGCGCTATCTTGAGCCGGATTTCTTGCCCTGTGATGCTGATCTGATGGCGCGCTTCTTGCCGGACACACTGATCGCCGTTCAGCCGCGCTGGCCGGACAGCGGCAACGTCATTTTTACGCTGCGGTCTTTGGATTTGAAGGCGGCGCGACCGACTGGGACACTGCGCCCGGCGTGGATCGGCGGCGAGTCGTTTGCAGGTCAAGCGCCGCAAACTGATCTCACGCCGGTTGCGCTGCCCGTAGATTTTGAGGGACTGCACTTTAAGGGCTGGGAGGCCGATCGGATTGACGCACAGGCCGGTATTGCGTGGGATATGTTCACGCACTGGGCATTATCGAAATCGATCGCGCCACCGCTCAAGATTTTCATTCATGTCACCGCGCCTGATGGTAAGATCGTCGCGCAGTGGGATGGACTAGATGTGAATGTGGGCACACTGGCAGCGGATGATGTGTTTATTCAGCGCCATCGGCTTGATTTACCGCCTGATCTGTCGCCGGGTGAGTATCGCGTGTCGCTGGGCATTTATCGGCCCGACACGGGCGCGCGTTTGGCCGCGCGGATGGTTGAGCGAAGCGTAGACCTTATTGTGGTGGGAACGTTGGCGGTAAAATGAAAACTTCTTTAGCGGGTCACAAAATTTCCCGGCGCGAATGGCTGGTCGTGATCGCGCTGCTGTTGATTGCGTTTGCGCTGCGTACGCACGATGTTCAGCGTGTGCCGCCTGGCTTCCACAACGACGAGGTCGCTTTTGCCGAGATTACGGAAACCGTGACACACGGTCGATTGGCCATTTTCTTCCCGGAAAATATCGGCAATGAAGGGCTGGCCTACTACTTTGCCGCGCCCTTCATGAAGATACTGGGCTTGAACGTGTTGGCGATTCGTCTGCCGGCGGCCTTTATCAGCCTGATTGCCGCGGTTTTGATCTGGGCCTTGGCGCGGCGTTGGTTTGGGCCGGTGGCCGCAGTGACAGCGCTGGCCGCCTTCTCGGTCGCGTTTTGGCCGGTGGCGTTTGGCCGCATCGGTTTGCATGTGGTGATGTTGGTGCCGCTGGCGACGCTGGCCGCATACTCGATCTGGCGCGCACAAGTTGCGTCGGGGCGGCGCGTAAACGCGTGGTGGGCGCTGAGCGGTGTCTGTATCGGCCTCAGCATTGATACCTATACGGCGGGCCGCATTTTACCGGCGATTTTGGTGCTGTTCGGCGGATACATCCTCATCGCGCGGCGAGCCGAGTGGCGCGCGTGGTGGCGTGGCATCACCATCGCATTGGTGGCAGCGGCTATCGTCGCCGCGCCCTTGTTCATCACACTGGCGCAGGCGCCAGCCGATGAAGATCAACTGGGCTTCTTCGACATCGATCGTCCCTTGCGTGAATTGCGCCAGGGCAACTTGTTGCCCGTCATCGAAACAGCGCTGAATACGCTGGGCATGTTTGCCTTCGTCGGCGATCCGCTGCCCTATTACGCGGTGCCCAATCGCCCTGTTTTTGAGCCAATTAGCGCGGCGTTGTTGTTGTTGGGGCTGCTGTATTCGCTCTGGCACTGGCGGCAGCCCAAATATGCTTTTGTCGTGTTGTGGTTTTTCGTCTCGCTCGCGCCCGGCATGCTCAGCCAGCCTGCGCCCAATTCCACGCGTACGTTGGGCGTCCAGACGGTGGTGTTTGCCCTCTTGGGTCTGGGCGTGGCCGAAGTGGTCAAGCGATTTTCAAAGCGCTGGTTGTATGCCGGATTGACGGTGTTGTTTGCGGGCAACCTGATCTGGACTGCGCACGATTACTTCACACTCTGGCCGTCGATCGATACGGTGCGTTTCTGGCATCAATCCGGCTTGAAGGCTGTGGCCGATGCCGTTCAAAACGAGCCTGATACTTCACCCGTAGTCATTTGCCTGCCCGATCATCTCATCGACGAACGCGAGCCGTGGTGGTATCCGGCGTGGCGGCACATGCGCTTTCTAGTGCAGCGCAGCGATGTGAGTGTGCGCTACTACAACTGCGCCGATACCTTGATTTTGCCCGAAGGTGCTGCACGGTATGCGTTTCCTGATGCGACCGATGACGCCACGTTGGCGCAGTTTCCGATCTATGAACAATTTCTCGCGCCTTCGCAACTCGATCGCACCACGCTGCCCGATCGGCTGGGCGTGATCCTGAAGGCCGATCGCTCGGCCACGCCGCTTGATCGACAACTCGCGAATTCGGCTCAAAATAAGGTGTTTTATGAAGGCAAGGCGGAGGCCGTTCAACGCCCGATTGATCTCGGCGGCAAAATCGGTCTGGTAGGCTATATGCTGTCGCGCACTGGCAGCGAAGTGATCTTGACAACCTATTGGCGCGCGACCAATCAACTGCCGCCGCAAGTCTCGCAGTTTACGCATGTGCTAAACGACAAAGACGAGATCGTCACGCAGGCCGATCGGTTGATGCTGACGTCCCAAAGTCTGCGCCCCGGCGATGTCATCGCGCAGATCCATCACTTGACGTTGCCAGAAGGGGTGAGCGCAGGATCGTATCGTATCGCGATCGGGCTGTACACCCAGCCAGATGGCAAACGGCTGCCCGTCATGGATAACGGACAGCTACATGGCGATCGAATATTCTTAGAGACGATTGATGTTCGGTGATTGCTGATTGGTAACCGGTTGACCCGTTACAGATTGACCGCCGCCCGCCGCGCCTCTTTCTCCGTCGCCATCGCATCGAGCCAGGCTTTGTCTTCCACGCGCAACAACCCCTTGTTGAAGAACTGCATCGCGCTAAAGATCAATAAGGTGCCGCCACAGACGGCGATGACGAGACCCGGATCGAATTGCCCGCCGACGATGCCCGCCAGCGCCGTGCCCAACGGCGAGGTGAATTGTGCGATGAGGCGGCGCACGGCAAACACCCGCCCCTGCAATTCGCGCGGCGTCTGCACCTGCCAGATCGTCTGCGAATGAGAATTCATCAACGGGATCATGGCCGAGGTCGTGAAGGACATGAAGGCGGCCACAACCAGGCCCGCCGATAAGCCCAACCCGATCGTGGCGACGGCGCTGAGCACGATGGGCACCAGCACGCCATACACGCGCTTGTTTTTCAGGCCGCCCCACGTGCTGATGAACACGCCGCCGACCAATCCGCCCACACTGCCCACGGTTGCCATCAACGCCAGCGAACTTTCAAACGACAGGCCGCGCGCCGTCCAATCGGCGGCGAGGTTAAACTTGAGCAGTAAGCGCTGAAAGACCCCCACTGGCGAACCCAGCAAATTCACCACGGCGAAGGTGCCCAGCAGCCACAACATCGGGCGTCGATCCCAGATGTAACGCGCACCCTCTTTCACATCGGCCAACAAACTTTTGCGGGCGCGGCCTTGATCGTCGCGCAAGTCCGATCGGTGCGGCGAGGGAATCTCCAGAAAAAACAGGGCGGCGGCCGCAATGACAAAGGTCGCGCCATCGATCAGCATCGCCAGTGCGGTGCCATCGGGCAGGGCGGCGAGGGTGCCGGTTGTCCCGCTCTGGCGCAACAAGGTGGGCAGCGCCACAATCGCCGCAGCGATGCTGGGCGAGATGATGCCGGACAACGACCAGATGGTTTGCATCATGCCGTTGGCGCGCGGCAATTTGTGTTCCGGCACAATCATGGCGTACGACGCATCAAACGCGGAGTTGTGGAACACGCCGAAGACGGAATGCAGCACCAGCAGGACCAACAGGCTGGGCAGTTGCAGACTGTTCGTGATCACCAGCACGGCCAGCACGGCGCTCAACAGACCATTGGCCGTGTCCATCGCCATCATGGTGCGTTTGCGATCGTGACGGTCGGCCCACGCGCCCGCGATGGGGATTAGCAGCAAGCGCGGAGTGGCGAAGGACAAACTAACCGCCGACAACGCCACGGCCAGTTCTGGTTTCTGATCGGCGCGCGGATACAGCGTTTGCATCAGCCAGATGCTCAACGCGAAGAACGTCAATTCGCTGCCGAAGACGGAGATTGACTGCGTGCTCCAGAGCAGCAGAAACGTGCGCCAACCGTGCGCGGGCGGGGTGTAGGCAGAAGTCATGGGAGATGCAAGAGGCAAGATACAAGACACGAGTTGCGTGATGCGTGTTGCGTGTCTGGTTACCAATCACCAATTACCAGTCACCGATTACCCTATTGCGGCACCAGTGATTTGATCACGGCCACGTCGATGACGGGCATCCAGCCATAAATGTAGGTGCGCGCGTATTCCTTAAAGCCATAGCGCGCGACGATGGGGCGCGAGAGCGGCTCGGCTTGAATGGCCGCAACGTGGTAGCCCCGGTCGCGGGCGTCTTCCAACCGGCGGCGCAGCAGGGTGGAATAGACCCGCTGTCCGCGAAATTGCGGCAGTGTTGAGCCGGCCGCCAGATATGCCACGCCCGCATTCAGCGACAGCCGCGCAAAACCCGCCGGTTGCCCGTTGAGCCGCGCCAGATAGTTGATGTTGCGTTCCGCCTGGGCCGGATCGCGCATGCGCTCCACCCAAATGGGCCGTTGTTGGGCCGCCTGGTCTGGCGGAAAATTGAAGCACGCAATCATGATGCCCATCATCGCGTCGATCGATTCGTCGTTGTGGCCGTCCATCACCTCGATCGTGATGTCGGGATTGATCGGGATGTCGAGTTGATCGAGGTGCGTGTGCGCCATCGTGGCAGCGTCGCCCGCATAGACCAGTCCGTGCCTTTCAAGCCGCGCGCACAAATCGGCGGGTGTGTCGAACGGGTCCACCATCCATTGAAAGCCGCAGTTGCGCTGCCGGTGAAACTCGATCGTGGCTGCAATACGTTCGTCGGCTTCTTCGGCCGTCCAGCGCACGCCGCCCACGCCATTGCTGCCGGGGTGCGGCTCGCCGCCGCCCCAGCGCCCGCCGCGCAAACTGCGGGCGCCGCCGCCGTTGGGGTACAAATATTCGCGCGGATCGCCGCTGTGATGCAGCGCCTCGAAGAGCCGATTCAATTCATCGTCGGTCAGGTTGGCCGGGGCAATCCAGTTCTTGCGGCGCGCACTGGGCAACGGTTCGGGGCAATACAGATCGATGACATGGATCAGATCGTCCTTGATCGTCAGGAAGGCCGATCGGTTGTGCTCCACGTACCGATCGTGCTCGGTGGCCTGTACGCGAAACTCGATCGCGATGCGGGTCTCATCGGCCATGAGCGAGAACGTCTCGAGCGTGGGATCCGGCCACGCCGACCATTCGGCCATCAGGCGCGCGACCACGCGCTGGCGCGGCCGGTACATTTCGCCGCCGTCCCAGCGATGCAAGCGCAGACCGGCATCGGCATGCAGCACGGCGTCGTATTGAGCGGTCTCGTTGGCGGCGATGGCCGCCATGAAGTTGCGGCCCAGTTGATGCAGGGCGGACATGGGGATCTCCGATGAAATGCGGGGGATTGGTAATCAGTAATCGGTGATTGGTGATCGGTGATCAGTTACCCAGTCACCAGTTACCAATTGACCAGTCGCCAGTTGACCAACCACCAGCACGCCTTAATCTCGAATGACGGCGTTGGCCAGGACGCTGATGATGCTGACGACGATTGCGCCGATGAGGGCCGAGCCGAAGCCGTCGACGACAAAGGCAATGCCCAGGGTTTGGGCCAGTGACTGCGTGATGAGCAGCATCAGCGCGTTGATGACCAGGACGAACAAGCCCAGCGTCAGTAGGACGAGCGGGCAACTGAGGAATTTCAGGATGGGCCGGATGACGGCATTGACGACGCCAAAGATCAAGGCCAGCACCAGAAATTGTCCGGCGCTGCCGCCGAATTTGATGCCGGGCACGATCGAAATGGCTATGAGCAGACCCAGTCCGGCCACGATTGTACGAGTGAGAAACGATCCAGATCGACCCATTGTCGATTTGCTCCTAAATGAAGAGATTTGATTTCTAAATTGCTCCCGGCGGACACTTGCGCCCACTGCGCGCAGTGCGGTGTTGCCAAATCCGCCGGGAGAGCCGATGGATTTGGCAATCCATCGGGAGCGGTCAACGCCCACTTGGTAGATCGCGCGTAAACCGGCGTGTGGGCACGTCTGACTCCGCATTGACTATGTGATCGATTATACCAGCGGCGGCGCGACCTCGCGGCGCGCCTACTCGACGAAAATCTCCACGCGCTCGCCCACTTCTTCGTCGGTCACGTCCAGCACCCGGCCGCTTTGCCCGCTCTTGATGGCCGTCATCAGGTCGTCGTAGTTAACGCTGTCCAGGTTGGGCGCAAAGCGCGCACCCATGCGCAATCCTACGTTAACCAGGCCCATCGGGATGTTGACGTTGACCTTGTTCTTGCCGCTGCGTGTATCGGTGACGCGCACCCGAAACCAGCGCGGATCGCTGCTGCCCATGACGGGCGGATTGGGGGGGCGCTTGTCGCTCTTGCCGCCCGCACTTAAGGCTTGCAGCAATTTTGCGCCCTCTTCGGCGGTGATTTTGCCTTCCTGAATCATCTTGAGAATTTGCAAACGTTCTTCGGCGCTAGCCATGATACCCTCCACTCACCGACTGACGGTAGATGCCAGTTGGCTGCTCTTCGGCACTCGTTACTTATTCGGGATTGTCAGCCGCATGTGCGTCAGGGCGCGCACTTGTTGAAAGCCGCGCGTCGCCAACGCCACCCGGCTGGCGACTTGCGAGCCGGGCACGCGCGCCGTCATCTGCTGGACGGGCGTCTTAATTTCCGCCAGAACGCTATCGACAAGCACTTGCTCGATGCGGCCGGCGCGCGCGGGAACGACCCACAAGAACAACTTGCCTTGCCGCGAACGGCGATTGACTTCGGCCAGGGCCGCGCCCCACAACTGATCGCCCACTTCGATCACGCGCCAGACTTGCTGCGTATTGGTCAGCCAGTTCGTGACACGCCGCTCTGCGCTTAGGTCGAAACTGCTGCGATACACCGGCTCGGCCCAGCGCACACTGTCTGGCACACTGGCCTGCGCCAGCGTGTAGATGCGCTCGGCGTCATAGGGCCGGGCGGTGCGCAGGCGACCCTCCACCAGCTGTGGCGGCGCACCAATCGGATCGAAGTGCGCCCGATCAAAATAGACCGTTTCGCCCACATCCTCAAAACCCAATGAACGATAGAGATCGTGCGCGCTCGCGTTGTCCGATCGGACTTGCAATGAGATCCAATCGGCATCTTGTTCGCGCGCCAGATCGATCGCCGCTTGCATCAACTGCCGCGCGATGCCGCGCCGCCGCCACACCGAATCGACCGCCACATTCCCGATCATCCAGCCGTGCCCGAACGAACTGAGCCGCCGCACGGTGACGTTGCCCACAATGCGGCCAGACTCGATCCACACGAAGCCCGGCAGCGCGCCTTGCCCCGGCGTGGCAAAGAAATCCATCCAGCCAAACCACTGGCCCATCAGCCGCATCTCGCGCATGGCTTTGCGGCCCGCCGCGTCCATGTCGTCGGCAAAGGCCTGCTCCACCAGCGCCGCCACGCTGACGATGTCGCGCGAAGAATTGATCGGGCGGAGGCCGGAATAGGCTTGATCGTTGGATGTGGCCTGTGCCACCATGCGCGTTTATCCTTCCAGCGAGGCGAGTAATTTCGCCGCTTCTTCTACGGTAATTTGGCCGGCTTCAACCATCTTCAAGACCAGCAGTCGTTCTTCATCGCTGACCGGCTGCGCGGGTTTGGGCGGCGCGGGCGGGCGGGGCGGTGTGGCAAAAGCCCCCCACGATCCCGCGGCCCGCTCGGTGCGCCGCTGAGCGCGCTCGGCGCTACGTTTGGCCCGCCCGGCCGCGCGTTCCAGCGGATTATTCTTGCCCCAGCGTTCCTCTAATTCGCGCTGTACCCGCGACATTTGCGACTCAAACTGGCCCATCGCCGATTCGATCATCGACTCGACTTGTTCCGAGAACACATTCGGATCGAAGCCGCTGCCTGATTTGCCCGGCAGCACCAGCAGGTCGCCGCCCGCGTTCAGGGCCACTTTGGCCGAGCCGTCGCCGATGGTGCCGATGGCTTCGTGCTCGTTGCCTTGCCAGTTCGTCATCGGCAAGCGGCTGTGCAGGTCGCCGCCCGCCTTCAGCGCCAACTGCGCACCGCCGCCGTTGACGCGCAACACGATGTCGCCTTTCACGCTGGCCGCGTACGCTTGATCGGGCGCGAAGTCAATCTCCAGCGAGGCGTCACCGGCCACCTGATTGAAGGCCGCGCCCGAATCGAGGTCTTGCGCCGACAAATCGCCGGAGATCCGATCGGCCATGACCTGGCCGCCGACGCGCTTGAGTTTGGCGTCGCCGCGCACCGTGCCGATCCGCAAATCGCCGTCGACATCGCGCGCGGCCAAATCGCCTTGCACCGTTTGCACGTCGGTCAGGCCCACATCGCGCAGGGCGGCATCGCCGTTGACGGTCTGAATGGCGAGTGTACCTTTGATTTGCGTCACACGCAAATCGCCGCTGACTTGTTCAATCGCGATCGACGCGCCGGGCGGGCAGACGATGTCGCACGAATCGACGGCAGTGATGATGATCGTCTCGTCGTGGCGCTCGATGCGGTTGGCTGGCGAATCGTCGTCGATGACGATGTTGACGTTCGCCTCGCTGCCGCCCGTGATGGACAGATCGTTGTGGCACGTAATCACCAGGTGCGGCGCGCCGGAAGTTGCATAGTTGGCTGTGGTCATAGTGGTTCCTCCTGTTTACAAAGCCAGACCTAATTGATGAGTTGTTTCGATGGCTTCACAACCGATTGATTTCAAAAAGTTGATCGCGCTCGAATCACCGGGCACGTCGATCAAACACGCATGGGCGGTGCCGTTGACAACCCGATTGATCGTCTGCGCCAACAGAGCCGGGGCGATGTCGCCTGCCGCCGGATCAAGCGAAACTTTGATGTGGTGTGGATTGCGGCCGGTCAACTGCGCGTAACTTGCCGCCAACCCGATCGGTTGGCCCGCCCGCTCGACCAACCAACGTTCGGCGTGGCGTTTTTGCGCACGCGTCATCACGCGCTGCATGAGGCGCGCGACCGGCCCGTCGCGAAATTGATCGGGCGTGATGGGGCACACGGTGCGGGTGGCTTCGGACGCCACGCGCTGGGCCAGATCGAAGGCGGGTTGCCATTCGCCGTCGCGTAGTTGGCGCACGGTGTAGTCCGACGGCCAAACGCAATCGGGCAAGTGCGACAACGTCCCCTTTAAGGTCGTGCTGGTTTCCAAATGCAAGAAGCCCACGCTGGCGTATAAATTGTACGCCGCGACGTTATCCGCGCGCACATCCAATAGCACCCGTTTTCCGCCTCGCGCGCGAACGTGATCGAGTGCGGCCGTGACCAATTTGCGCGCCAGGCCGCGCCCGCGAAAATCGGGGTGCGTGGCGACGTTGAAGATATACCAGCGCTGCTTATCGCTGCCTTGCTGGCTCAGCGTGATGCCGGCCACAAAGCGGCTATCCACTTCCCAGGCCAGTGTGTAGAATTTGTCGGCAAAACTGGGCTTAATCTTCATCAAGACGCGCAGCACCGGCAGCAACCGCTGAATGCCAGCCATATCCGCACGCAGGCTGCGACCCTCGCGCGCTGCGTCGTCGGCGAAGGCCACTTCCATCAGATCGAGCATCTTATCGAGTTCGGTTAATTTCATCGGGCGCAATTTGCCCGGTAATTGTTCGGTGTTCATTGGCTTACCTGATCCATCCGCGAAGGACACGGAGAAACACTAAAACCAATACTGTTTAGATAAGCCAGCAGAGGCGGCTCCCACGCCGCCGGGCATGGGAGCCCGGCCCGCTAACTAAACAGTATTGACACTAAAACGGCTGCTTGAATCAAAGAACCACATTGTTCATTGTTCATTGTCAATGCTGTCCCAGCGTGCCGCGTTGACGCACGCGCCGCTCCAACGCGGCAAAGACGCGCAAGCCTAGGAAGATCATTGCAACCATGAAGACAATCATCAAGCCAAGTTCGAGCGTGGTTGGTAACAACGTGCGTGTGCCCAAGAGCAGGCCGCGCACCGCGTCGAAGCCGTAGGTTAAGGGCAGCGCCAGCGAGATCGGTAGCAAGAAACTGGGCAGCGAATTCACCGGAAAATCAGCCCCGGAGAAAATCCGCACCAGAAAACTGCTCACATCGGTCAGCGTGTTGGCCTCGCGGACCATCATCACGATGGCGGCGAAGGCGAAGCCAAAACCGTACAAGCCCAACAACATCGGCAGCACCGTCACGAAGGCCAGCGCCAGATTGCCGCCCGGCCTAAAGCCGAAGATCAGCGCCGCTACGATCAGCATCAGGCTGGAAGTGATGGCCGTCACCAGCAAGTTGGTAAAGGTGTGGCCGATCAACAGCAGCGGGCGCGGCACAGGGGTTAGCCAGTTGGCTTCCAGCACGCCCGCATCCATATCGTTTTTCAAGGCGTAGCCCATGCCCCAGAAGACGGCATTGATGAAATTGCTCAAGGCCGTGCCCACCAGGATAAACGACATGTAATCCGTCGAGCCGCTGTAGCCCGCAAACCCCTGTGCTTCGCCATTGACGCTGAAGGCCTGTCCCATGAAGTAGATGGGCGTCAACCAGACAATCGGTTGCAGCACGGACGAGACGGCATTCAACGGGTAACGCCAATATTGTCGCCAATCTTTGGCTGCGATGGCCAGCAGCGCGCGCCACTGGGATCGCCAGTTGGGTTGAGAAAGTCCAATCGGGTTCATGGCGTTACCTCATTATTGCTCATGATTAATACTGACCTATCGCGCCGGTGCGCCGAGCGCGGCGTTCCATAAAATTGAAGAGCGCGTAGCCTATGCCTAACCACATCACGCCGAAGACGAGCAGGGGGATCAGATCGGGCAATAGGGCCTGAAAATCTGCACCGTTCAGAGCGGCGTTGCGCAGGCCGTGAATGATGTACGTCGGCGGCAGCCACTGCGCGATGCCTTGCATCCAGCCGGGCAGCACGCTGATGGGAAACGTGACGCCGCAAAAGATCATCACCAGGCCGCGTACTAGAAACACAAAGGCGTTGGCCTCTTTCACGGTGATGACCAGACTGGCAAAGGCAAAGCCCAATCCGTAGATCGATGGGGCGGCGACCGCCATCACCAGCAGGACCAGCAGCGGATTGCCATTGAAGCGCGCGCCCAATAAGAGCGTGAACTCCAGCGCGGAGACGCCCATGAAGATCGCCATGCTGATCATCTGCGTGAGCGTGCTGCCCAACAAGAACGAGAAGCGCCACGTCGGCGACAGCCAGTTGGATTCGAGCGTGCCGCGCAGTTGTTCTTCGCGTAGGGCAAACCCTACGTTCCAGAGCACCACGTTTTGCCACATCCAAATCGTCGTGCCGATGCCGATGAAGCCAATCACGTCGGTGGTGCCGGCGGCGGCCTGAAACAAGGCCAAACCACTGCCGTCCGGCCCGGCCAGGGCGCGGCTCGATAGGATGTAGGCCGCCGGAAAAATGATCGGCCAGATGAACAGCGCAATGATCCAACTGGGATAACGTCGGAAGATCGTCCATTCACGCTGGAAAACAGCCCAGAAGGCGCGCGCTTCCGATCGGAAGTTGCGGCGACTGAGCGAGCGAACCGCCGGTGTGGCTGCTATCATGATCGCTCCCGTTAATCGCGCAGGGCTTTGCCGGTCAGATGAATGAAAACATCTTCCAGCGAAGGCTGCACGATGTTCATGTTGATCAAGTGTGTGCCGTTGGTGCTGAGCCGCTCGATGATGCCGGGCAAAATCGCGCGACTGTTGGCGGCTTGCAAATTTACTTCGTACACCGAATCGACGCCCAGGTGGCGCGTGACCAAGTTGTTGACGCTGGGCAACTTCTGCAGCGAATCGGCCAGATCGGGGTGCCAACCGGCCACTTCCAACTTGATCACGTCCTGTTGATTGATACGTTGTTTCAAGTTGGCAGGTGTATCCAGCGCGATGACCTTGCCCTGATCGATGATGCCGATCCGATCGGACAACTGGTCAGCCTCTTCCATGTAGTGCGTCGTGAGCAGAATCGTGTGGCCTTCGGCCTTCAGTTCGGTCACCAATTCGCGCACGCGGCGGGCGGCCTGTGGATCGAGGCCCAGCGTCGGCTCGTCCAGTAGCAGAATCGGCGGGCGGGCCAGCAGGGCGCGGGCAATGGCGACGCGCTGCTTCATGCCGGTCGAGAATTTCTCCACCAGGTCGTTGGCGCGCGCAGTCAATTCCATGCGCTCCAGCAGTTCGTCCGTACGGCGATGGGCAACTTCGGGCGGCACGTGGTAGAGCGCGGCGAAGTATTCCAGATTCTCGCGCGCGGTCAATTTCCAGTAAATGCTGCGTTCACCAGCCAGTACTGTCCCCAAACTTTGCCGCACCTGATTCGACTGCTTCATGATGTCGAAGCCGTTGACGTAGGCGGTGCCGCTCGTCGGTTCGAGCAGTGTGCAGAGCATACGAATGGTTGTGGATTTGCCCGCGCCATTGGGGCCAAGCAAGCCAAACACTTCGCCGCGCTGAATGTGGAGGTCGACGCCGTCAACGGCCGTAAACCAATCGGTTGGGGGACGCTTGCCAAAGAGACCACGGCGCGGCCCGGCGCTCTGCGCCGCGTCATCCGTGGCGCGCTTTGTAAATTTCTTCACCAGTTGATTCGCATCAATTGCCCAGTCAGACATGGGGTATCGCTCCTAACTGCGCGTGCTCAAGCGCTTCAAGGCTTCTTCTGACGATAGTTTGCCTTTGCTCAACAAGTCCAGCACCGATCGCCGCTCGTCGTCTGGGGCCGATTCTTCCTCTTCGCCGATGTCGTAACCCAGGGCGCGAATGAGATCGTGCAGACGGCTGCGCACAGTCGGGTAAGACAAATTCAATTCCTCGCCCACCCGATTGATCTTCCCTTCGTTGCGGACGAAGGTGATCATGAAGGCGATGTGATCGGGCGACAACTGGCTGAACGCGCCGGGTTGGAAGTGTCCATCGAGAGCGGTATCGCACGCCCGGCAATAGGCACGGGTAATTTCGAGTTGGCTGTGGCAGATTGGGCAGTTAGGCGGGAGGGGGTTCATATTGGCCTCGATTTGATTCGAAACTTGATATTATTGATTCATGAATTGATTTTCATGAATAATTTACTCCAATAAATCAATTTTGTCAATAGTTGATTATTTATCGATGAAGCGCTGAGGCTCAACCGACTGTCCCTGGGGTTGAATTCATCACTGCCTGCGGCGGGATGGCGAAGTTAGCGCTGCCTTTGCGCTATACTCGTTGGGTCGTACGGTTCCATTGGGTTTGTCCGTGTCGCGATCGTGAAATCGAAGAAATGGTGTCGCGCTTATGCTCTCGAAACCGCAAATCAGCATCATCGTAGACCATCTTCCACCAGGGCCAAAGATTGTTGCGCCAGCCCGCAATTTGCATTAAAAATTAAGGTGAGATGGCGCTCGCGCATATTGCCAAATCAGTTTGATTGTTGTACAATGAGCGTGGTTTTGAAATCGGTTTGCGAAGTGTCATATCTATGCGACGCTCTACGCTCTCAATCATCGGTAAAATTGTTTGGTGCGTGGTGTTGCTTGCAGTGATAAATGCGGGCGGCAACTCTCTCCCTGTTGCTCAGGCACAATCTCCCCAACAACAAGAGCAATATTTCCCGGAAACCCGTCACCTTGTTTCAGGTGAGTTCTTCAACTTCTTCAATCAGCACGGCGGATTGAAAGTCTTTGGTTACCCCATCACCGGTGAATTTGACTGGCGGGGGCGCCGGATCCAATACTTCCAAAAAGCGCGGCTGGAGCTGCATCCTGAGCAGCCCTATCCGTATCGCGTGCAGTTGGGCTTGCTCGGCGAAGAGCTGGGTTACCGGCGCGCGGGTGTGCCGGCCGTTACGAGCGATCAATATCGCCGCTTTTACCCTGAAACCCAGCACATTCTGGCTTACGCCTTTTTGACCTTTTACGACGCCAACGGTGGTCTGGACATTTTTGGTTACCCCATCACCGAGTTCATGCTCGAGAATGGCCGCATCGTCCAGTACTTTCAACGGGCCAAGATGGAGTGGCATCCCGAACTGTCGGGCGATCAGCGGGTGCAGCTGGGCGATTTAGGGTTGTTGCACTTTGCCGTCGGTGGTTTCGATCCGCGCCTGCGCGATCCTGAACCGCCTCGGGCATCGATGACCGTTGTGCCGATTTCGTTGAAAGCGGCGACCTCGGTGAAGCAGCCCATCATCGGCCGGACCGGGACGCAAACGGTCTATGTGTTTGTTGTCGATCAAGCCAATCAACCTTTGCCCAACGCCAATGTGATGTTCATCATGCGCAGTCTGGAAGGGGAGCGCGCCTTTGCGATGCCGCCTACTGACGCGCGCGGCAGCACGGTGGCCGCTTTCAACATCGGCAATCTGACGCCGGGTCAAACCGTTGTAATTGAGGCCAGAATCACCTATGGCACGCTGGCTTTCACTACGCAGACATCGTTCATGACGTGGTACTAGCCGCCAACAAAAAAGAAACGCGCCCGTGAGTGTCACTCACGGGCGCGTTTTAATTTCAAGGCTGAATGGTGTCAATCTTCCCAGCCGATGATCCACACGCACAGGCCAGCCAAGCCAATCGTAGCCACGATCAGCGCCAGCATTTGACCGGGCAACAAGCCCACATCTTTGGCTGACCACACCACCATAATGACCATCCCGATCGCCAAAGCTAACCACGCGGCCAGTTTGGGATGTATTTGTAACCAAGACTTTATCGACCCCATACTGCTTATCTCCTATATCGGCTTCATCACTAGTTCGCGCAACTGCTTGGCCATGACAAAGTGATCGGGCACGGCAAACTCGCCGGCGGCCTGTCGCCAGGGTACGGGAATTTCGTCCAGCAGGCGGCGGCCAAAGCCAAACGATTGATAAAACGTCACAGCGCTGGCCGACACGCCATTGGGCACAAACATCAGAATAACTTCGCATTCTAACTGCCGTGCTTCCTTCTCAATGGCGTCAAACAAGGCGCGGCCCACTTGGGGGCGCATTTCAGCTGGATGAATGACCAGGTCCTCAATGCGCCCGACCAGATTTTCCGCGCGCCACCCGGCCAGGCCCACAATGTGATCGGTCATCGCCAGAAAAAACGCCTTGCTGCCCAGCCGCTCCACGACTTCTTCGTAGGGCACGACAATGCGCCCGCGCGTGGCCTGCGCCAGGAAATTGCCGATCGCGCCAGCATCATCGGGACGAACACGCCGAACTTTGACGGTCTCTGCCATCGTCATCTCCTCGCCAGAAAATCGAGCGTAACTATACCACAATTTACCGCGCGGCGGAACGCGCTAGCCGCGCTCGATCGCCTCAAAAGCCGTGCGGACTTGGTGTTGCGTGTCGCCTAACTCGCCGCTATTATCGATCACAACCGTGGCGTACTTTAGTTTCTCGCTAGGCGGCGATTGCGCCTCGATCCGCTGCCGTGCTTCGGCTTCGCTTAGCCCGCGATACTGCGTCAGGCGTTGCAGTTGCACTTCGGGGCGGGCTGTGACTACCCAGATTGCATCGCACATCTCGGCGCGGCCCGCTTCGATTAACTTGATTGCTTCATAAACGATTACGCGCGTGGTCGCCGCCTCGATTCGCCGTTGGCTCTCGACGGCGACCGCCGGATGCAAGATTGATTCCAACACGCGCAATTGGTTCGGATCAGCAAACACGATCGCGCCCAGCGCCTTCCGATTGATCTCCCCAGCCCGATCAAGGATGCCGCGCCCGAAGGCCGCCACGATGGCGTCGTAGGTCGGTGTGCCGGGGCGCTGCAAGTCATGCACCAGCGCATCCGCATCGATGACGGTTGCGCCGAGTTCGCTCAGCATTTTCGCCACGGCGCTCTTGCCCGTCGCGATGTTGCCCGTCAGCCCGATCAGGTATTTATTCCCTTCACTCATCACGCGGCAATCTCCGCCCACTCATCGATCAATGCTTGCATCTGCTGTTCGGCGCGATTGTATTCCGTGCCGAGCGCCGCCACTTGATCGGGTTTGGCGTGTTCGAGTTGGTGCGTCAACTCCGTCAAGCGCGTTTCTAGTTGGCTGATCGCCGCTTCCAGTTCCGACGCGCGTTTTTGCCGCTGTTTTTCGGCCTTATCGGGTTTGGCTTTGATAATCGGCTGGACTGGTTTTTGCGCCTCGATTTTGGCTTCGGCCTTGGCTTTGGCCGCGGCGCGCGTCGCGATGAATTCCGAGTAGTTGCCCTCGTACACCACAATGCGATTGTCTTCGATGGCCCAGATGTGCGTGGCTAACGCGTCCACCAAATACCGATCGTGCGTGACGAGCAACAGCGTCCCCTCGAAGTCAGCTAGCACATCTTGCAGCACCTCTTGCGAATCCAGATCGAGGTGATTGGTCGGCTCGTCCAGTAGCAGCACGTTCGCGCCCTGCAACGCGAGTGTTGCCAGCGCCACGCGCCCGCGCTCGCCGCCACTGAGCGTGCCGATGGGCTTATCGATCATGTCGCCACTGAAGAGATAACTGCCCAATAGGCCGCGTGCCTTGGAAACCGGCATATTCTGCACTTTGAGAATCGCGTTCAGCACACTGTCATCGGGGTTCAACATCTCATGGGCCTGAGCGTAGTAACCCACTTTCACGCTCGCACCCAATTCGATCTCGCCCTTCAGCGGCGGAATTTGTCCCAGCGCCGTCTTCAGGAATGTGGACTTGCCCGCGCCATTCGGTCCCCAGATCGCCACACGCTGATTGCGATACAGGTGTAGTTGATCGCACGCGAGCAGGGGCTTGCGATCGTCTTGATAGCCGACGACCAATTGCTTGGCGCGCAGCACGATGTCACCGCTGCGTTGTTGCGTGGCGAGGTTTAGCCGCAATGCCTTCCGCGCTTCAGGCCGATTGACCAGATCGGCCGATTGTTGTAAACGTTCCAATCGGGTGCGCCGACCTTGCGCTTGCCGCGTGTTTTGCCCGGCAATATTGCGCCTGATGTAATCTTCTTCCTTGGCGATGAAGGCTTGTTGTTTTTCGTACTCTTTCAACTGGCGCTCGAAGCGCTCTTCGCGTTGAATCAGATAGTGCGTGTAATTACCGCGATATGCCTCGACGCCGCCCGCCTTCAATTCCCACACGGTGTCCGCAATCGCATCGATGAAGTAGCGATCGTGCGAGACCACGATGATCGACCCCGCGTAATCTTTCAGCGTGGCTTCCAGCCATTCCACCGCGGCCACATCCAGATGATTCGTCGGCTCGTCGAGGAGCAGCACGTCGGGTTGCTGCAGGATCAATCGGGCCAGCAACGCGCGCGTTTTTTGCCCGCCGCTAAAGATGTTGACGGGCCGCGTCCAATCGCTTTGATCGAAACCGACGCCGCTCAGCACTTGTTGAATCCGCAGTTCAAACGTGTAGCCGCCCGCGTTTTCAAATTGTTCGGCAATTTTGCCGTATTTTTCCAGCGCGGCATCGTGCAGATCGGGATCGGCCAGCGCGTGTTCCAGATCGCGCATTTGCCGCGCCAGTCCATCGAGTTGCGAGAAAACCGCGCGCAACAGATCGAACAACGCGACGGGTTCCGATAAAAGTTGATCGGCGTGCTGCGGCAAAAAGCCAATCGTTTGCCCGCGCGCGCGATGTACTGCGCCGCTGCTGGGTTCTTCGGTCCCGGCCAGAATGTGCAGCAGCGTGGTCTTGCCCACGCCGTTGGGACCGACGAGCGCCGCGCGTTGACCGTGCGCCAACGCAATTGTGACATCGCGCAGGACGTCCTGCGCGCCATAAGCTTTGCTAACGTGATGAGCGGTAAGAATCGACATGCGCCAAGCGTAAAACGTAACAGGCGTTTTGTCAATGAGGCATTTACGCATTATGCGTTACGTTTTATAATACACGCATGGTCGCTCAACTGTCTAACCTCAAACGTGCCATCACCTCGCGCCTGATCTGGAATGTCTGGCTGGAAGCCCTGAGCGCGCTGGGCCTGCTGCTATTGGGCGCAACCGGCGTGTTGCTGGCGATGCAGGCGCGCCCGTATTTGGGTGAAGCGGCCACCGATCTGGCGCAAGTCCCGGTGCGCGTCATCACGTCGCCCAATACGCCTGCGTTGGCGCTGTTCGCCGTAGCGCTGGGTCTTGGCGTGACAGGCGCGGCGTGGTTCATGGTGCGGCTGGTGCACTGGCGTTTCTTTGCGCCGGTGGCCGGACGCCGGGTGTGGCGGCAAGCCTTATTTTTAGGGGTTTTGACGCTGATTCTGGCCTGGCTCAAGATCAATCAGTCGTTGGCCTGGCCGTTGGCCGTCATCATCATCATCGCTTTTGTCATGACCGAAATTTATCTCAGCCTCCGCACCACTTCCTCAAGCGACGATAAAGCGTGAGCGAACTTCGACAGTTGCCCGCGGTAGATAAACTGCTCAACGATGCGACGGCGTTGAGCGATGCGTATGGTCGCGCTCTTACGCTGGCGGCAATCCGCGCGGCGCTGGATGAAGCCCGATCGATCATTCGTGCCGATCGGCCCGCCCCCGATCGTGATCAACTGCTGGCTCGATCGAAAACGCTGCTCGATCAATGGACGTTGCCCAAACCGCGAGCGGTGATCAATGCGACGGGCGTGATCATTCACACGAACTTGGGGCGCGCACCGTTGGCCCGATCGGCCATCGACGCGATGACGGCCGCTGCCGCTGGCTATTCTGATCTGGAATACAGCCTGGAACGCGGCGAACGTGGCTCGCGCATGGATACGGTTGAGGAGTTAATCAAGCGTGTGACCGGGGCCGAGGCCGCGTTGGTGGTCAACAACAATGCGGGCGCGACGTTGCTGGCCTTAAGTGCACTCGCCGCTGGCAAAGGCGCGATCATTTCGCGCGGCCAACTCGTGGAGATTGGCGGCGGCTTCCGCGTGCCCGATGTGATGGCGCAGTCCGGCGCGCACATGATCGAAGTGGGCACCACCAATCGCACGCATCGCCGTGATTACGAGATGGCGTTGGTAACCAAAGATGTGGCGGCCATCGTGCGCGCGCATTCCAGCAACTTTCGCACCATCGGCTTCACCGCCGAAGTGCCCATTGCTGAATTGGTCGAACTGGCGAATTGGAAGAACATTCCCGTCATCGATGATTTAGGCAGCGGTGCGTTGATCGATACGGCGCAATTTGGCTTGTTGCCTGAACCGACCGTGCAAGAGTCTGTGCGGGCGGGCGCACACGTGATCTGCTTCAGTGGCGACAAATTATTGGGCGGGCCGCAAGCGGGCATTCTCATCGGACAAGAGCAGTACATCGCGCCGCTGAAAAAGCATCCGCTGGCGCGCGCGCTGCGCATCGACAAACTCGATCTGGCGGCCTTGTCGGCCACGTTGATTCATTATCTCAAGGGCGACGCGTTGCGCGAAATTCCCGTGTGGCGGATGATCAGTTTGCCGCTCAGTGACATTGAGCAACAGGCCAACGACTTTGCCGCACAAATCACTGCTTGTGGTTTTAGCGCAAGCGTGATCGATGGGCAATCTACCATCGGCGGCGGCTCATTGCCGGGGGAAACGCTGCCGACTAAACTGGTGGCGCTGAATGTCTCCAATCCCGATGACTTTCTCGCGCGTTTACGGCGCGGTGATC
>JAGOBP010000249.1 GCA_017999195.1 Thermoflexales bacterium | reverse complement strand
ATCAATGTCCCCATCAACCTGTGGGTGGATATCTTGCTGGGTGCGGCCGCGGCCGGGGTAGAGGCCAAGCCCGACGTGACGTTGACCATGCCCGTAACGCTCTCGCCCAGCGGCGTGTCGGTCGTTGGCCCTAATGTGTGCTTCAAGTTGTCGGGCCGGGTGTGGGTGGAAGTGTTGTTCTGGGATGCGTCGTTTGGGCCGTTTGATCTCTATCACGTCGGCAATTGTGCGCTGCAATTGCTGCAACAGGCGATCGCTACGACGACCCCGCCACCCTCGACGTTGCCTGCACCGGCCTTAGCCACCGATGGCTTTGGGCATGTGCTGGGCGCATGGGTGCACAATGACAGTGACCATCCCTCAAAGAATCTCGGCAAACTGTACACGGTCTACTTTGACGGCGCAAACTGGGGCGCGCAACAAGCCGTGGCCGGTGATGCCAATCTGCTGGTCACCGATCCGGCCATTGCCTTTGCAGGTGAAAATCGGGCCGTGGCGGTCTATGCCACCAATGCGCCCAGCAGCACCGTGCCGTTGACGTGGACGAATGTCGTGCAGCAGATGAGCAATCAGAAACTGTCCTACAGCACCTTCAACGGCGCAACCTGGTCCGCGCCCGCCACCCTGGCGACCGGCGGCGGCCCGCACGGGCGCGTCACCATCGCGGGTGATCCGTATCGCGGGCGCGCCATCGCCATGTGGGTGAACGATGCCACCGGCGGCAGCGCTGTCAAGAAATGGAAAATCATGTATTCGGTGTACGAGGCCGAAACCGATGACTGGTCCACGCCGGCGCAAGTCGATGACCACATACCGGCCAACACGCTCGATGCTGAAGTCAGTCTCGCGTTCAACAGCACGGGCGGGGCCACCGCCATCTGGGTGCGACAGGCCGGTGTGGAAGCGAGCAACGTGATCACCAGCCCCTTCACCAGGAACGATCTGCGCACCCTGGTCACGGCCAACTGGCATCCCAATGAACCCGCTGTGTGGGAGGTGACCTCGCAGCCCACCGGTTTGCCCGTGGGCGCGCTGATGCCCGACATCGCCTTCGACGACAACGATCAACCGATTGTAGCCTATGCCCTGCATCAGAAAGATCGTGACGGCGAGACGGCGACAGGCTTTGGCAACAACGCCTATCTGGGTTATGCCGTCGGCGCGCCGAGTACGATCGGGCACGGGCCACAGACCGCGCAGTCCTTTGTGTGGACAGCCAAAGTCGTGCCGAATGTCAAGGGTGTCGAGCAGCCGCGTGTCGCCATGCTGCCTGACGATCAAGCCCTGGTGACCTATCGCGGCTTTGGCGCGGCAGGCACGGCCGACGCGGCCGGCGTGCTGATGGGCAACACGATCGACCTGCGCGAGACGAGCGGCTATGACGCCAGCGATGCGGCCGGCATGGTCAACGGCAGCAGTTGGATGAACGATGTCGTCACCACGCGCCTTCGCCCCGATGGCCTGGGGGCACGCGAGCCGCGCCTGTTTACAGCGGGCGCGTTCAATCTGGGTGGACAAGCCGCCGCCGTGCGGATGTCGGGCGCAAGCTTGCGGCAGATCAGCCTGGCCGGAGCCGATTCGGTGATGATGACGCAAGCGCCCATCGTGCCCGATCTGGCCGTGGCCGCCACCGACATGATCGTGTCCGAGACGCTGCCGCTATCTGGCACGCTGGTGCCGTACAGGATCACCGTTCGCAACCTGGGACTGGCACGCAGCCATCAGCCGGTCGAGGTGGAGTTGATTCAGGATCCCGGTTCGCCGCATGAAACGCTGATCGCGACCGGCACGGTACCGATCGATCTGATGTTCAATGACACCTACGTATTGTCCGGTACATGGCGCGCGGTGAGCGGCTTGCATGTGTGGCTGGCGCGCGTCAAGCCGCCGCTCGATGACGACATCGACGGCGAGAACAACGAAGCGACGCTGCTGGTGGGGGTGCCGTCAACGCCCGATCAGTTGGTCGGCCACCTCGACGGGCGCACGCGCAGCGCGGGCTTGTCTTGGCTGCCGGTGACGGGCGCGGCCATGAGCGGCTATCATGTCTATCGGGCGGTTGGCGCAGGCGAGTGGGCCTTGCTGGCGACGACAAACCAAACTGCATATGCGGATAACACGTTGCAATCGGGTGTAACCTATCGTTATGCGGTCAGTGCCATTAGCACGGCGGGAGTCGGCTCGGCGCTGAGTGATGAAGTCACACTCACGTTGCGTGCGCTGTATCTGCCGCTGATCAGGCGTTAAGCGCGTGGCATAAATCACCCGCCCTCGAAAGTCACCGTGACTTTCGAGGGCGGGTGTTCTTTGGGCAGTTGCTTCGCTTAGCGTGGTGCGAATTGGGGCGGTTAGTTGGACAATCGGGCCTCCCTGCTCGTCGAGGAGTATCGGAAGTTGGGTATAATCAATCTGTGCCCACGTCCATTTTAGCCACGAAACTGTATATCCCGCCGCCGCGACCCAACGTCGTCCGGCGCCCGCGCCTGATCGACCAACTGGACAAAGGCTACTCGACGGGTCGCCGATTGACGCTCATCGCGGCCCCGGCCGGTTTTGGCAAGACCACGTTGGTCAGCGACTGGATCGCGGGCTGCGGACGACCGGCCGCGTGGCTGTCCCTGGACGAAGACGATGGCGACCCTGTCCGCTTTCTGACCTACCTCATCGCGGCGGTGCAGACGATTGCGCCGAATATTGGCGCAGAGGTATTGAGTGTGCTTCAATCGTTGCAGTCGCCACCCACCGAAGCGATGCTGACCGCTTTGCTCAATGACATCGCCACCCTCTCGGATAATTTCAATCTCGTCCTGGATGACTATCACCTGATTGATTCCCAACCCGTCGATCAGGCGCTCACCTTTCTGGTCGAGCACCAGCCGCCGCGCCTGCACCTGATCATCACCACTCGTGAGGATCCCAATCTGCCGCTGGCTCGCTTGCGAGTTCGCAACCAACTCACCGAACTGCGTGTCGCCGACTTGCGGTTCACACCCGCCGAAGCCGTTGAATTTCTGAATCGAGCGATGGGCTTGAGTCTTTCAGCAGAGGACATTGCCGCGTTGGAAGCCCGAACGGAAGGCTGGATTGCGGGTCTGCAATTAGCGGCATTGTCGATGCAGAGTCATCAGGATGTCGGCCACTTCATCCAGTCATTTGCCGGGGATCATCGCTATGTGGTGGATTATCTGGTTGAAGAAGTGCTCAAGCGCCAACCGGAACCGATTAGAAACTTCCTGCTTCAGACGGCCATCTTAGACCGATTGACGGGGTCGCTCTGTGAGGCCGTCACGGGCCAATCGGGTGGCGACGCGCGCCTGGAAACTTTGCAACGGGGCAACTTCTTTCTCATTCCGCTGGATGATCAACGTCATTGGTATCGCTATCATCATTTGTTTGCCGATGTGCTGCGCATGCACTTGCAGGCCGAGCAGCCTGATCGCGTCCCGGCGCTGCATCACTGCGCGAGTGAGTGGTACGAAAACAATGGCTCGCCCGCAGATGCGATCCGGCACGCGTTGACGGGCAAAGATTTCGATCGAGCGGCAAACCTGATCGAGCTGGCCGCGCCCGCCATGCGTCGGAGTCGACAGGAAGCCACACTGCTGGGCTGGCTGAAGGCGCTGCCTGATGATCTATTCCGGGTCAGGCCGGTACTCACTGCTGAGTATGTCGGAGCGTTGTTGAGCAACGGCCAGCTGACCGGCCTTGAAGACCGTTTGCGCGAGGCCGAACGCTGGCTGGATACGCCAACCGATCGACCCGCGCGACCAAACGAGACGCTGAACCGGATGATCGTGCTGAATCAAGCGGAGTTTCGCCGTTTGCCGGGGTCGATCGCCATGTATCGCGCCGCACTGGCTTTGGCTCGGGGCAATACGTCCGATACCGTAACCCATGCCCGGCAGGTGCTCGACTTCGCCACTGACGATGACCATCTGCTGCGCGGTGCGGCGGCGGCAATCCTGGGGCTTGCCGCCTGGACGATCGGGAATCTTGAGGACGCGCATCGGTCGTATGCCGATGGCCTGGCTCATCTGCTGAGCGCCGGGAATGTCGCTGACGCCATCGGAGGCAGAATCGTTCTCGCCGATATCCTCATTGCGCAAGGTCGTCTCCGCGAGGCCCGACAGACCTATGAGCGTGGCTTGCAACTGGCGAGGGAGCACGGTACGCCGACTCTGCGCGGAACGGCGGATATGTACTTGGGCTTGAGCAATCTCGCACGTGAGCACAACGATTTGCGGGCGGCTACACAACATTTGTTGAAGAGCCAAGAGCAGGGTGAGCATACCGGATTCCCGCAACATCCCTATCGCTGGCGGGTGGCGATGGCGCGCATCCGACAAATTGAGGGAGACCTTGAGGGCGCGCTGGATTTGCTCGCTGAGGCGGAACGGCTGTACATGAGCGATTTTTCTCCCAATGTGCGTCCCATCGCGGCATGGCGGACTCGCATGTGGCTGGCGCAGGGACGATTGGCTGAAGCCCTCGGCTGGGCACGCGACCAGGGACTGTCGGCCGAGGATGACCTGAGTTTCCTGGGCGAATTCGAGCACATCACGCTGGCCCGAGTGCTCATGGCCCGCGATCATACAGACAGCGCGATGTGTGAGGCACTTGGATTGCTGGAGCGCTTGTTGCAAGCCGCGCAAGAGGGTGAGCGGTGGGGCAATGTGCTCGAAATCTTGGTGTTGCAGGCCCTCGCTCATCAACTGCGCGGCGACAATGCGGCGGCGCTGCTGTCGCTGGAACGCGCTCTTACGTTGGCTGAGCCGGAAGGCTATGTCCGCTTGTTTCTGGATGAAGGCGCACCCATGGCCCAACTGCTGCGCGATGCGTCCGCACGCCGAATCACGCCCGACTATACGATCAAACTATTGGCCGGATTTGACGCCGAACAACCGCAAAATGTGGGCGAATTTCCACAGCCCGATGGGCGAGTGGCCGCCACCCCGGCTGCCCAGCAATTGATCGAGCCGCTTAGTCAACGTGAACTGGACGTGTTACGGTTATTCGCGACCGAACTATCGGGGCCTGAGATTGCGCGTCAACTCATCATCGGCTTGAGCACCGTCCGCACCCATACCAAGAGCATCTATGGCAAACTCAACGTCACCAATCGCCGGGCGGCTGTCCAGCGGGCCATCGAGTTGAATTTGATCTAGCCATCCATCGCACCCCATTTGACCCTGCCCCAACAGCGTTTCGACGTTCGTGGGGCAGGGTTTTGTTTCCCCGGTCGACCCGCTAAATCTCCCCACCTCAATCCCCACATGTGGGGACGACATCTCCCCACATTCATTCCTATACTATCTTCAGTTGAGCCAAATAGGCAGCGATGCCAGGTGCCAAACTTTGACACTTAGCCCCTTGGTTCAAAAAGGGAGACAAGTCATGAACGTCAGTCAAGCAGCCAAACTTGCCAGTACCAACCGCCAGACCGCGCTCCACGAGAGCAAACCGAAGATAACCCCCACCCAGCTTATCCGGTGGGCGGGCTTATCCGCCATGGCGGCCGGAGCCATTTTCGCGGTCATTCAGCCGATCCATCCGCCTGACGTGCTGGCGTCAGTCCCCACCAGCGCCTTCCAGATCATCACTTCCTTCAAGACGGTGATGTGCCTCTTCGGTCTGTTTGGCATTGCGGGCCTCTACGCCCGGCAAGTGAAAGAGACCGGTTGGCTGGGACTGGCGGGCTATGTCCTGTTGACCATCTTCTATGCCGTCCAAATGTGCTTTGCTTTCGTCGAACCCCTAATCCTGCCGCTGTTGGTGACCGAGTCGCCGAAGTTTGTGGAGAGCGTCTTGTTGATCCCCAGTGGGGCCGGTGGCCCGATGAACGTCGGCGCCCTCGCAACAGTCTATGCGCTGCTGTCGGTCGTGTATTTGCTGGGCCTCCTGCTGTTTGGCATCGCGATCTTCCGCGCCCGTATCCTGTCGCGCGGGGCGGCCATCTTGCTGGCTTTGTCCGGGCCTGTGGCGGCCGTCATGAGTCAGCTTGGGCACCCGATCGATCGGGTAGCGGCGGTGCCGATGGGTATCGCTCTGGCCTGGCTGGGCTATTCGCTCCTGTCTGAACGACGCGCGCCAGCCGCGCAATCCTTGGCGGATACGGGCAGCGCTCGGCTCAACCCAACTGCCGAATAGGTTCGCCTGAAATCGTCCCAAGTAGACAAGCGGTCATCCGGCCGCTTGTTTCAAAACGTACTCGCGCATCACCCAAGGATCTGAAAATGAATACGAATGTTTACGACACGAATCGAATCCCGAATATGCCTCAGGCCGCCAAAACCCCGGCGAAAACCGGTTCATCCGAATGGCTCGTAATCGTCGCACTGCTCATACTGAGTTTCATTCCGATCGCTTCAGGCATGTTCCGCCTGAACC
>JAGOBP010000248.1 GCA_017999195.1 Thermoflexales bacterium | reverse complement strand
TTTGAGGGCATGCAGTATCGTCACGATATTGGCTGGCGCGCATTGGGGGTGAAACGATGACGGCAACTTATGCCGCAAGCGGCGTCAACATCGACGCGGGCAATCGCGCCGTCGAACTCATGCGCGATGCGGTCAAATCCACTTACGGGCCGGAAGTCCTCGCAGGCATCGGCGCCTTTGGCGGCCTGTTCGATGCAGCCGCGCTCAAGTCCATGCGTGATCCTGTCCTCGTCGCCTCAACCGATGGCGTAGGCACGAAGGTTAAACTCGCCGCGCAAGCCGGACGCTACGAATCGATCGGTCACGACATTGTCAATCACTGCATCAACGATATTCTCGTGCAAGGTGCGCGGCCGCTCTTCTTTCTGGACTACGTAGCCAGTTCCAAGATCGAACCTGAGATGATCGCCTCCGTCGTCCGCGGCATCGCCGCGGCCTGCCGCGAAGCGGGCTGCGCCCTGCTCGGCGGCGAGACCGCCGAGATGCCCGGCGTCTATCAGCCTAACGAATTCGACGTCGCTGGCACGATCATCGGCATCGTTGATCGATCCGAGATTTTGCCACGCACCGATCAACTTCGCGCGGGCGACGTGCTCATCGGCCTTCGCTCGTCCGGGCCGCACACCAACGGCTACTCGCTGATTCGCACTGTTTTTCAAGGTGTTTCGCTCGATACCGTCTTTCCCGAACTCGGCATCCCGTTAGCCGATGCTCTGCTCGCGCCACACCGATCCTATCTCAACTTGATTCACGCAACACGCAATCCGCAACACGCCGCCGTCAAAGCCCTCGCCCATCTCACCGGCGGCGGCTTCATCGAAAACATCCCGCGCATTTTGCCCAATCATTTGGGCGCACAGATCACGCTCGGAAGTTGGCCCGTGCCGCCGCTATTCCAACTCATTCAACAGCGCGGCAACATCGCCACTGAAGAAATGTATCGCGTCTTCAACATGGGCATCGGCCTCATCGTCATCGTCGCGCCCGAAGATGGCGCGGCCATCCAAGCGTCCATTCCAGAAGAAACCTTCATCATCGGGCAGCTTACCACTGGCCGCAAAGAAGTCTCGCTAGCATGACGACCCAGTCCGATTTTGTCCGGTTGTCCGAGTCGAAGTCCGTTGTTCGTTTGGTTGTTCTCATCTCCGGCCACGGTTCCAACTTGCAAGCCATCCTCGATGCCTGCGCGTCCGGCGAACTCGATGCGCAAGTTGTCGCCGTCATTTCCAACAAGTCAGACGCTTTTGGCCTCGAACGTGCGCGTCGATCAAATATACCAGCGATTGCGAAACCCAAAGCCAAAGATCAAGATCGACGCGCCTACGATGCCGAACTCGCCGCACTTGCGGCCTCATTCCAGCCCGATTGGATCGTGCTAGCCGGATGGATGCGCGTATTATCCTCGGCCTTTCTCGATCGTTTTCCGCAGCGCGTAATCAACATGCATCCCGCCCTGCCTGGCACTTTTCCCGGCACCCACGCGATCGAGCGCGCCTACGACGCCTATCAACGCGGCGAGATCGATCGCACCGGCGTCATGGTTCACCTCGTCCCCGACGAAGGTGTGGACAACGGCCCAGTACTGGCTCAATCTGAAGTATTCATCCAACCTACCGACACCCTCGAATCATTGGAGGCGCGTATTCATCAAACAGAACATCGTCTATTGATCGAAGCGCTCAAAACATATTGCGTGATGCGTGGTGCGTGATGACGTTTTACGCATTACTCGTTACTAATCACTCGTCACTCTTCACTCTTCATTGAAGGAGAACCCATGCCCACCGCTATCCTATCCGTTCACGATAAAACTGGCCTCATCGATTTCGCCCGCGGCCTGCATGATCTGGGCTGGTCGCTTATCGCGTCTGGCGGCACGGCCAAAGCCCTGCGCGATCAAGCCATCCCCGTCACTGAAGTGGCCGACTACACGCATTCGCCTGAAATTCTAGGCGGTCGCGTGAAGACGTTGCACCCTGCGGTTCACGGCGGTTTGCTCGCGCGCTCGACCGAAACCGATCACGCCGAACTCCTCAATCTTGGTTGGGATTACATCGATCTCGTTGCCGTCAATCTCTATCCCTTTGAAGCGACCATCGCCAAACCTAACGTCACGTTTGAAGACGCCATCGAGAACATCGACATCGGCGGCGTGACGTTGATTCGCGCGGCCGCGAAGAATCATCAGCGCGTAACGCTGGCGTGTGATCCCGCCGATTATGCCGCCGTACTCGATGAATTGAAAGCCGGTGGCGTAACGGATGCAACGCGCAAGCGCTTAGCAATCAAAGGCTTTGCCGCCACCTCGCACTATGACACGGCCATTGCAGCCTATCTCGCGCCCGATCGGCCTTTACACGTTACCGCGTACCCCATCCAAACGCTGCGCTACGGTGAGAATCCGCATCAATCAGCCACCGTGTATTCCTATGAACCCGGCGGCGGCCCGCTCGGCGGCAAAGTGCTGCAAGGCAAAGAGTTGTCCTACAACAACTTGCTCGATCTCGATGCGGCATGGAAAGGCGCGGTGAGTTTCGATAAAGCCACGATCGTGATCGTGAAACACCTCTCGCCGTGCGGCATCGCTTCCGCTGCTCGGCTGGTGGACGCCTTCAAGGCCGCCCTCGCCTCCGATCCGATCTCGGCTTTCGGTGGTGTCATCGCCAGCAATCGCCCCTTCGATACGGCCACGGCCGAAGCGCTGGGCGATCTCTTCGTCGAGTGCATCGCCGCGCCCGGTTTCGACGCCGAGGCCCGATCGGTTTTGGCGAAGCGCAAGAATTTGCGCTTAGTGGACATGCCTGATTTACAGGTCGATCCGACGTATGAGTTGCGCTCGATCAATCGCGGCTTATTGAAGCAAGACATCGATCGTGGCGACCCGGCCAGCGCAGAATGGAAAGTGGTCAGCCAGCGCCAGCCCACCGAGGCGGAATGGGCCGCGCTGCGCTTTGCGTGGAAGGCGTGCCAGCACGTGAAGTCCAACTCCATCGTCTTCGCGCAAGGTGAAGCGACGGTCGGCATTGGCGGCGGACAGCCCAATCGCGTCGATTGCGTTCGCATCGCGAAGGAGCGGGCGGGCGAGAAATCAATCGGCGCGGTGATGGCGTCCGATGCATTCTTCCCCTTCCCCGATTCGGTTGAAGTTGCGGCGCAAGCGGGCATCACGGCCGTGGCTCATCCCGGCGGTTCCGTGCGTGACGCGGAATCGATCGCGGTGGCGGATGCGAACAACATGGCAATGGTGACCACGGGCGCGCGGCATTTTAGACATTAGGAAAGGAAACAAGGCAATTCACCTTGTCTACTTGCCTGCTTGTTTCCCCGCCTATTTTTTGAGGAGACTCCATGAACGAAGAACTCTTTGGCAAATTCGAAGCCTTGACCTTTGATGATTTGTTGGTCGTGCCTGGCTACACCGAAGTGCTGCCCGATCAAACCGATGTGCGCGCGCGGCTGGCGCGCGACATCGTGCTCAACGTCCCCATCATTTCGGCGGCGATGGACACGGTGACGGAAGCGCGCTTGGCCATTGCGTTGGCGCGTGAAGGCGGCATCGGCTTGATCCATCGCAACATGCCGCCCGCCGAACAGGCCGCTGAAGTCGAGAAGGTCAAACGCTCGGAATCCGGCATGATCGTTGATCCGGTCACGCTGCCGCCGACCGCGACGCTGCAAGACGCGGAAGATTTGATGGCAAAATATCACATCAGCGGCGTGCCCATCACCGACGAAGATCACAAACTCGTCGGCATTCTCACCAATCGCGACACGCGTTTCGTCGAGCCGGGTGATCTCTATCGGCCCGTCAGTGAGTTCATGACGCACAAGCAATTGTTTACGGCCCCCGTCGGCACCACGCTCGATCAAGCCAAAAAGATTTTGCATGAACATCGCATCGAGAAGTTGCCGTTGGTCGATGATGCCGGTCGGTTGAAAGGTTTGATCACCGTCAAAGACATTCAGAAAAAACGGGACTTTCCCCATGCCGCGATTGATTCACGCGGGCGCTTGTTGGTGGGCGCTGCCGTGGGCGTGGGCAAAGATTTGGAAGAGCGCGTATCGCTGCTGGTGGCGGCCGGTGTTGATGCGGTGGGCATCGATACGGCGCACGGTCATTCGCAAGGCGTCGTCAACGCGATCAAGCGCATCCGAGCGGCGTGGCCCAACCTCGCGATTCTGGCTGGGAATGTGGTCACCGACGAAGGGACAGAAGAACTCATCGGGGCGGGCGCGGACGCAATTAAGGTCGGCGTAGGCGCAGGCTCGATCTGCACGACGCGCGTGATCAGCGGGGCGGGCATGCCGCAAATGACGGCCATTTTCGAATGCGCCCGCGCCGCTCGCAAGCATGATATTCCCGTCATCGCCGACGGCGGCATCAAGTTCAGCGGTGACATCGTGAAGGCCATCGCGGCGGGCGCAGAGATCGTGATGCTGGGCAGTTTGCTCGCGGGCCTCGACGAATCACCCGGCGATGTCGTCTTGTTTGAAGGCCGCCGCTTCAAAGAATATCGCGGCATGGGCAGCCTGGGTGCGATGCAAGGTTACGGCAAAGATCGCTATGCCAGCGGCCAGGGCAGCGGCAAACTTGTGCCAGAAGGCATCGAAGGGCGCGTGCCTTATCGCGGCGTGCTGCGCGACTACGTGTACCAATTGGTCGGCGGACTTCGATCGGGCATGGGTTATGCCGGAGCGGCCACGCTGAATGATCTGCGCACCAAGACACGCCTCATGCGCATCACGAACGCGGGCTTCATCGAGAGCCATCCGCACGACATCATCATCACCAAAGAAGCGCCCAATTATCAGACCACCCGATCGGAAGCGTAACCTCCCCGCAGTATCCCGGCCGAGGCGTCACTTCGTGTTGAATTGACGCCTCGGCCTGTGGCCCGCTTCGTCACTTTTGAACAGCAAAGATACAAAATTGCCACTTGACAACGGCCAAAATGCGGTTAAGATATGGGAAGTGTTGGGAGCGCTCCCAAAACCTTACTCCAAGCGCCCCCAAACCGTCTGACCGGGCTTCGCCGTTAGCACTCAAACAAACTAATTTTTAGCGGTTTTTTCCCTTAGATTCTCCGGTTCCATTTTTCTCCAATCGACATCAGCAAAAATCAAATTGGGGTTGGCCTGGATCGCACCAACGCCGCCCAAATTTCCCAGAGTAATTGGGAACGCTCCCAAAATCGACCGGCCATGAACCTCGAACAGATCGCTGAACTCAGTGGTGTCTCGCGCTCGACAGTGTCGCGCGTGATCAACAATGATCCCAACGTCAGCGACCAGACGCGCGAGAAGGTCTTGCAGGTCGTGCGCCGCGTGAACTACGTGCCCAATGCCGCCGCGCGCGGCCTGGCCGCCGGGCGCACGCACGTCATCGGTCTGGTGATCCCGATGGGCGTCTCGACCTTATTTACCGATCCCTACTTTCCCTTGCTCATTCAAGGCGTGTCGGCCGCCTGCAATGCGCGCGAATATTCGGTGATGCTGTGGCTGGCCGAACCGGAATATGAACGCCGCCAGATTCGGCAGATCATGTACAGCGGCCTGATCGACGGCGTGATCATCGCGTCGATGTTGACGAATGATTCGCTGGTACAAGCGTTGATCGAAGGCGATTTGCCCTTCATGCTGGTGGGCCGCCATCCGACTGATCCGCGCGTCAACTACGTGGATGCCGACAACGTCAATGGTTCGCGCGATGCCGTCCGGCATTTGTTGCGGCTGGGCCGCACCCGCATCGGACTGATTAACGGCCCACAGAACATGATCGCCGGTGTCGATCGTTTGTCCGGCTACACCCTGGCCTTGCGCGAGCGCGGCTTGATCGCGCAACCTGAACTGATTACTGACGGCGGCTTTAGCGAAGCGGGCGGCTATCTGGCCATGCAGCAGTTGTTGCCGCGCCAGCCCGATGCCATCTTCGCGGCCAGCGACGCCATGGCGATGGGCGCGCTGCGCGCCCTGCGTGAAGCCGGTTTGCGCGTGCCGGAAGATGTGGCACTGGTCGGCTTCGACGACTTGCCGTTTGCCGCCCGCGCCGAACCACCGTTGACCACTGTTCGCCAGCCCACCCATCGGATGGGGGCAATGACCGTCGAGACCTTGATCGAGTTGATCGAGCAACCGCCGTCATCGCCTTATCACCTGATTTTACCGACCGAGTTAGTAGTCCGCGCCTCGTGCGGCGCAACGTTGAAGTAACTCAAGGAGGACAATCGACCTGAGTTAAGTTGGAGTGTATTTCGCCCGCTTGTTTGTGTTAGTTTGGTTGACTATCCCATCACAATCCCAGTAAGGAGAAAGCAATGAAGCGCTCAGTAGGCATCGCTCTATCAGTGTTGATGGTGCTCGGCATCGTGTTGGCCGCTTGCGCCCCCGCCGCCGCCCCCACCCCGGTCAAGGTCGTCGAGACCAAGGTCG
>JAGOBP010000247.1 GCA_017999195.1 Thermoflexales bacterium | reverse complement strand
ATCGAAGGCGTCTTTGTCGCGGAATTCTTGGAATGCAGCGGCATCGGCGGTGAGCGCGAAATCAAGACCTACGAAGAAGGCGGCGTCAACGACTTTGTGCATCAACTGCCGGGGCGCATGAAGTACACCAACATCGTGCTGAAGCGCGGCCTGACCTACTCGCGCGAATTGTGGCGCTGGTTCAACACCGGCCTGTACGATGCGCAAGTCATGCGCGTCAATCTGTCGATTGTGCTGGGCAACGCGCAAGGCCTGAAGGTCAAACACTGGGATGTGCTGAACGCCTTTCCAGTGAAATACACCGGGCCTGATCTCAAATCCGATAGTAATGAGGCCGCCGTCGAGACGGTGGAACTGGCGCATCACGGCCTGGATTTGAGCCTGGAAATCATGACGCCCATGAGTCTGGCGAGTCTATTTTAGTCAACTGGTCGATTAGTTAACTGGTTACCAGTCACCAGTCACCAATCACCAATTACCAACACCGTGACCAACGAAACGTCCGTTCCTCGTCCAATTGCATCCGGCGCATTGCGATCGTTATCGCTCTCGCAGCGTGGCACGACGTATCTGATCAACCGCGTCCAACGCGCGGCCGATCGATCGACGGCGTTCAATGCGCCGCGCCTGACGACGGGGGCACGCTCATTGGATGAGTTCTCCAGCCGCATTGCGGATCGTTTTCCGCCGATTGCGGCGAAGTACGAAACGCACGCGATGGCGGCCAAGCCGCGTCAGGACATGCCGCTGGCCGAAGTCAATGTGCCATCGCTGAGTCCGGTGGACACGCCGATGGACTTACCCTCCGTCGAGACCGCCGTGGGCAGCCCTTTTGCCGCCACCTCCAGCGCGGCCCAGCCCCGCGCAATTCAGCGTCGCCCGGCCGCGACGAACAGCGCGGCGGCAACTAGCGCCGCGCCAACGCCAATTGCGGCCCGTGCGGTTACGACTGATTCAGTCGCAGCGGCCCGCATTCAACGCACCGTCGAAACGAGTACGCCCTCGCCAACTTCCAGCGAAGGCGAAAACAAGACCGATCGCGCCTCATTGCCGTCGATCACGAGTCAACTGCGGCAGATGCGGCCTGCGATGATGCCGAAACCAAAAGAAGCCGCGCCCGCCGAACCGATCAGTTACAATTTGCCGCCGACGGTGCAACGCGCCAGCGAACCAGGCTATTCAACGTCGCCCGCTGCACCAGCGCCCGTACCGACGATACGCCCTGCCCCGCCCTCCATTCAAGCGGAAGGCACACCGCGTCTGCGCCGCATGCCGCGTGCGCAGATTACGGAAGTCACATCACGTATGACGGAATCGGCAGTGTTCCCAAATACGCCGAGTGTTTCCGAAATAGCACAAGACATCGCGCCCGAGGCCACGCGCCCAACGCCGATTAGTTCTGCCCCACTGTCACCGTCGACGGTGGCCCGCTCGACGGATGGGCCTGCTTCGGCGATGCCACAAGCGGTGACGCCGCCGCCAGATGCGGTGCGCCCAGCGCCGCAGATTGAGCTACAAGATACACCGCCAGTGTCGGCGTCACCGATGTCGCCGCGCCAGTTGGCGCGCCTGTTTTCGGCGGCGCGCCCCAGTGTGCAACGTCAGGTTGAGGCGACGTCTCAAACTGAGACGCCTTCGCAAGTTCAGTCATCGGTTGCCCCGCCCGTAACGGTGTCGCAGGCGACGGCGTCGCGAACGACGGTGTCACCCGAGGAAACACGCGTGCGGCGCTTTGTCGAGACGGTGCAGCGTGAGGCGCGGGCGTTTACGGGTCAAGTGGGGGAGCAGAGAGCGGAGATTAGGAATCAGGAATCAGGGATTGGGGATCAGGCCGAGGTGGTTCAGCGCGTACCGGAACCAACGCCCGCAACGAACCAGCCAAAGGCTGTGCCGCCTGCTCAAGTAGGGCCGCAAATTCAACGCGCGATCTCTCAAACGAGCGAGACTGAGCCAGCAACTTCGGTTGCGGACCAAGCAGTGTCACCGGCGATTCAACGCACCCGCGAGCAGACGAGTGTACCAAGCATCATTGAGGCCGCATCACCACCGGCTACTCGCATCGATGCATCGGCGAGTCAACTTCAACGCGCGCCTGCCGAAGTGAGTGACCGCGTCGAGCCAAGTGACGAACCCAATCAGCCCGGTGTGCCTCAAGTGCGGCCGCAATCTGCGACGCCCCATGTTCAGCGGCAGACAGTGCAGGCTGATAACGCTATCCCATTGAGCGAAGAAACGGATCAATTTGCCAGTGATGTGACTTCAGCATCAGTCGCACCGGTTCAGACAACGGCTTCAACCCGGTCTGACGGGCCGGTGGTCCAACGCTCAGTTGAATCAGCCGCTGCGGTTCGCGCCGCAGCAGATTTGCCGCTCAATCAATCGGCTCAGTTGGATGCGCCGCCGGAATTATCGGGTGTTGCAGAAGCGGCTGTATCGCAACAAATGCCTCGCGTACCCGGCGAAGTGTCAGACGGAACTCAAGACTCTTCCGGTGTAACGCCAGCCCGCATACAACGACAGCCAGAAGTTCCGGCACACCCTGCGCCGCCACTGGACAGCGCATCGGCGCAGCGTGTGCCGCAGGTTCAGGCTGAGGTCGGTCCAATCGCAACTGTGCAGCGCGCAGTCGCGCCGGAGGCCGATCGAGGGGTGGCGGCCCCGCGAGGTGAGTCGGTCACGGCGCTGTTGCGCCAGCGCATCGCCGATCAAGCCGTGCAACGAAGCGAGGCCGAAACTGAACCGAGCGCACCGCAAGCGGCTGAAAGTGCGACGCCATTGGAAGCGGCCAGTCCGATTCAACCAGCGACGGCCCGGACTGCGGGCGAAGCGCGGTTGCAGCGTATGCCGGACTTGCCGCTGATTCGGCGGGCGCAGGCCGACCAATCGGACGCAGAAAAACCATCGGCCCCGCCGCCGGAACGCAAGCCGCCATCGGCCACAGCGCCCGTCGAGCGCATTCAACGCACCATCGAGCCGGGCGCGGTATCGTCGGCACCGGCCAATCGGGTGCAGCGGGTTCTGGGTGAGGCGAGTGGCGGCGGTGCGTCGATCGATTTGGATCAACTGGCGCGCGAGGTATATCCGATTGTGAAACGCTTAATCGCGATCGAGCGCGAACGGCGCGGCTAAAATCCGCAGGTCGGCATCCCCATGCCGACCCGGACTGCACGGCATAGGGATGCCGTGGCCACGACATGGGAGTTTTCAATGTCAACTAAAGGTTTACTCGGCAGTGTGTCCAGCAAACTCGACGGCGCAGCCAGCGGCCCGCTGAGCAAAGCGGTGAAAGCGTCTAACATGGCGACCACGCGCGGCGGCCTGTTTGAAGAAGCCGCGTTGAGCAAGTTGCTGCGCGGCGGCAAGCCCAAGCCCGCCGAACTGCGCCTGTATAAGAAGTTGAAGGATTCCAAAGAATACGAGACGATTCCGTGCATGTTCCGCCCGACCGAGATTTCCATCTCTAAAGGCGCGCGGTGGGGGCACGGCAAAAAAGGCGAGGACGAGGGCAGTGACGCGACGCCGCAGCGCAATGTGCCTGTCAAACGGTTTAAGGGCGGCGAGTCGGCCAAGTTGAAGTTGGATTTGTTTTTTGACACGACGGATACCGGCCAGGATGTGCGCAGCATCACGGACAAGTTGTTTAAGCTGGTGACCATTCGCAAGGACACGCTGAAGAAGTCGCCCAAGACGCCCTATTGCCGTTTTGTGTGGGGCAAGATTATTTCGTTCATGTCGGTGGTGACGGACGTGGATGTGAAGTACACGCTGTTCCTGCCCGACGGCACACCCATCCGCGCCGAGGCTTCGGTCTCGATGGAGCAGGCGCTGGACGAAGCCAAGTTAAGCAGCCAAAATCCCACGTCGCTAAGCGATGCGCGCAAGTTGTGGGTGGTGACGGACGGCGAGACGCTGGATTGGATTGCGTATCAAGAGTACGGCAATCCCGCGCACTGGCGGCACATCGCGCAGACGAATAATCTGCTGAATCCCAAAGACCTGCGGCCCGGTCAACTGTTGAAGTTGACGCCGCTGCCGTAAGGAGAACCCAATGCCGGGTGGCACTGCGGATTACAAGATTATCATCGGCGGCAGCGCGTTGACCGCCGACGAGCTGAACGATGTGCTGGAGGTGACGGTCAATACGGACCTGCACCTGCCGGGCATGTTTATCATCGTGCTGCACGACGCGCCGGAGGAAGTGTCCGGCAAGCCGGGCTACGTCGATCTGGCGAAGTTTGATATTGGCAAAGAAGTTGAAATCTCCATGGCGCCGATCGAGTTGCTGCCCGATCAAGAACAGGGCACGGTCGCCTTGATCAAGGGCGAGATCACGGCGCTGGAGCCGTTGTATGAAGAAGGCACCGACATCCGCTTTGTGGTTCGCGGCTACGACAAGGCCCACCGGCTGCATCGCGGCCAGAAGACCCGCTCATTCCTGAAGGTCAAAGACAGCGACATCGTGAAGAAGGTGGCGGGGGAAGCGGGCTTACAGGTGGAAGTCGACGTCACCGCCGTGACGCACGACTATGTCTTGCAATATAATCAGACCGACTGGGATTTTCTGCGGGCGCGCGCCGATCGCATCGGCTATCAACTGTATGTGGCCGAGGGCAAGTTGCAGTTCAAGAAAGGCGGCACCAAGACCACCGGCCCAACGTTGACCTGGTGCGATAATTTGCGAAGATTCGAGCCGCGCCTGTCCACCGCCAGTCAGGTCAAAGAAGCAACCAGCCGGGGCTGGGACGTCAAGAAGAAAGAGGCCATCGTCGGCAACGCCAGCAGTTCGCAGGCCGGCGCCAAGATCGGTTACGGCAAAGACGGCGGCGCGGCCAGTCAGAGCGCCTTCGGCAAAGCCGAGGCGATAATGGTGAATCAGCCGCTCATGGTCCAGGCCGAGGCCAAAGCGCTGGCTGCCGCCCAACTCGATCGGACCATGAGCGAATTCGTGCAGGCCGAAGGCGTGTGCTATGGAAATCCCAAGGTGCAGGCCGGTTATGAGGTCGACATCCAAGGCGTGGGCAAGCGCTTCAGCGGCCAATACAGGGTCAGTTCGGCCACGCATATCTTCAGTCGCGGCGACTATCTGACGCGCTTCACCATCACCGGCCGCGAGGAGTACACCCTGAGCCGCTTACTCCAGACCAAGGACGCGGATCGGGTGGCGGGCAGCGTGCCGGGCGTAGTCGTAGGCGTTGTGACGAACACCAAAGACCCGGATACGCTGGGACGCATCAAGGTTAAGTTCCCGTGGCTCAGCGACCAAGACGAAAGCAACTGGGCGCGCGTGGCCTCGCCGATGGCGGGCAAAGAGCGCGGCTTCTTCTTTCCGCCGGAAGTGAATGATGAAGTGCTGATCGCCTTCGACCATGACGACGTGAATTATCCCTACGTCATGGGCTATTTGTGGAACGGCAAAGACAAGCCGCCCGAGACCAATGCGGATGGCAAAAACCATAAACGCCTGATCAAGTCACGCAGCGGCCACTTGATCGAATTGAATGACGAGGACGGCAAAGAGCAGATCGTCATTCGCGACAAGACCGGCAAGAACGAGATCGTCATCGATAGCAAAGAGAACACCATGGCGATTAAGGTCGATAAGGACTTCACCATCGAGGCCAAGGGCAACGTGTCCATCAAGACCGCGAGCGGCGACATGACGCTGGAATGCAATAACTTCAACGTCAAGGCCAAGGCCAAAGTCGCCATGGAAGGCAGCGCCGGGATGGAGTTGAAGACCAACGCGCAAATGAAGTTGCAAGGCACCGGCGGCGCAGAACTCAAGGGCAACGGCCCGGTCACGGTGGAATCGTCGGCCATTTTGATCTTGAAGGGTTCGTTGGTGAAGATCAATTAGAAGTTGGAAATTGGAGGGCGGAAGTTAGCCGATGGCGACCAATTTCCAACCTCCAATCTCCACCATCCAAAGGAGCAACCATGCCATTTCCAGCAGCGCGCTTAGGCGATTCAACCGCACACGGTGGCGCGATTGTCCTCGGGTGCATGACCGTGCTGATCGGCAACCAACCGGCCGCGCGCCTGACCGATATGCATACTTGCCCGATGGTGACCGGCGTCGTGCCGCATGTGGGCGGGCCGATCATCGGGCCGGGCAGCCCCACCGTCTTGATCGGCGGTTTACCGGCCGCGCGCGTGACCGATCAAGCCACGTGCGTCGGGCCACCCGATGTGATCGTCGCCGGTTGCATGACCGTTATGATTGGACCGTAGGGCAAGTTGGCAACTTGCCCAACATTTTCAAGGGAGTTGGCATGGCAGGCACATTACGCGATCGAGAATTTATCGGCACGGGGTTGGCCTTCCCGCTGCAATTCAGCCCGCGCGGCGAAATCGCTTTAGCCACGGGCGAGCACGACATCGAGCAGGCGATGCGCATCATCCTGGAGACCGTGCCGGGCGAGCGCGTCATGCGGCCCGA
>JAGOBP010000246.1 GCA_017999195.1 Thermoflexales bacterium | reverse complement strand
TTGCTGAGCCTGGTGCTGATTCCGCTGGTGTATATGGTGCAGTTGGCGTTACTGGCGATGGCGACGAATCTGCCGCTGTCGTATGCGCTAGCAGGCGTGTTGGTCATTGCGGCAATCGTCGAGGAAATTGCCAAATCGATCGGGATTGTCACGCTGCTCGATCGGCAGCTGGTCCGATCGGGACGCGGAGTGATCGCGCTGGCGTTTCTATCGGCGCTGGGTTTTCTCATCGGCGAAAAATTATTGTTGTTGATCTCGCTGAGTGTGGTGTCGGAATCGTTGGCGGCGCAGACGCTGTTTAACACGGGCGCGCTGATTTTGCCGTTGCTGGCGCACTTTGTGTTTACGGTCATCGTGTGCGGCTTGCGCGCGCGCTTTCACTGGCGGTATGCCGTCACGGTGCTGATCGGCGCGGCGGTGCATGTGGCGTATAACTGGATCGTCGCGGGAGGGCTGTCGTGAAAGCATTCTGGGCGATCGTGAGAAAAGAACTGCGCTCGGTGTCGCGCGAGAAGACGATCATCATCGCGATCAGTATCCAACTGGTGATCGCGTCGTTGTCGTCGGTGGTGTTGATTGGGCTGTTGTCGTTTTATGACCCCGAGGCGATCAGCGCGAACATCCGCGGGTCGGTGCGCGTGGGCGTGCTGGGCGAGGTGGACAATCGGCTGTTGAATATCTTGCGCGAGCGCCGCATCCGTACGACGTTTTTTCAAGATACCGCGGCCGCCGAGCGCACGTTTCAGGCGGGCAACCTGGATGCGTTGCTGTACGTGCCCGTCGACACCGGCGGCGTGAGCGATATGAAACTGGTTCTGCCGCGCGCCGAGACGCGGGCCTCGGTGATTTTGATCATGCTGCAAGAGTCGTTGAAACGCTATGAAAATGTGCTGCGCGCCGAGCGCGGCTTGGAATTGCGCTATACGGATGTGACCGGTTCGCCATCGACGACGTATGAGTTTTTGTATACGGTGATTGTGCCTGTGTTGATGTTTTTTCCCGCGTTTGTGGCGGGCAGCATGACGGTGGATTCGATTTCGGAAGAGTTGGAGAATAATACGCTGGACACGCTGCGCTCGGCGCCGGTGTCGGTGAGTGCGATTTTCAGCGCGAAGATCACGGCGGCGTTGATCCTGGCGGTGATTCAATGTTGCGCGTGGCTGGTGCTGCTGCGTTTCAATCAGATTGCGGTGCAGAATGTGCTGGCGGTGCTGGCGCTGGCGCTGCTGGTCGCGGCACTGAATTCGATCGGTTCAGCGTTGATTGCCACGGCGATGCACGATCGCGAACGATCGCAGTTTGTGTACTCGATCGCGATTGTGGGCTTTGTCGGCGCGACGTCGCTGCTGGGCGTGTCGCCTGTCAATTTGCTGATGCGACTGGCAACGGGCGCGGGCAACGGCTGGCTGGAGATCGCCGGGTACACACTGGGCGTGGCAGTGATCGCAATTGTGTTTGGACGCACTTCGCGGCGACTGGTGACGGTGTGATCGATGCGACGCTGCAAGCCGGTTTTCTCTTACAACGCGCGCTCGTAGACGCGATGGGTCTTGTAGAGTTCGCCGCCGATGTTGACGAGGTCGTTGCGCATTTGCACGGCGGTGTTGGCCACTTGCGTCAGATCGGCGTGATGAAAGCCAAACTCGCGAATGGTTTTGTCCATCTCGTTGTAGAGCAGGGCGTTGCCGCCGCGTCCCTGAAATTCGGGCAGGATGCCAGCCCCATTCAGCGCCACCCATTTGGTGCGGCGCAGTTCCAAAAGCAGGCCGATGAGGCCAAACGGAAACAATCGGCCTTTGGCGCGCTGTAAAGCGGCGGATACGTCGTGGAAGCCAAAGAGGAAGCCCACGACTTGATCGCCGCTGGTGATGATCTTGATCAAACGCGGATCAGCGATGACGAGAATATTGTCGAGGATGAACTTGATCTCGCGCTGCGTCAGCGGATAGTATTCCCAGTTGTTGACGAAGGCGTTGTTGTACGCCTCACCGATGCGCGGCGCCCACTCTTTCAACTCGGCTTTGCTCTTGAAGCGCTTGACGCTGAGGAGGCCGCGTCGCTCAACCCGCTCGGCGATGCTGCGGATGCGATCGGGCAGATGGTAGGTTGAGGAGTCGAGATAGCACGAGATGAAGTCGACGTCTTTGTGAAAACCCAGCGCTTCAACCAGGCGCGGATAATACGCAAAATTGTAATTCATCATCGTCATCATCTGGCGATGCTCAAAGCCTTCGACGAGCAGCCCGTAGCCGTCGAGCGCGCCGAAGCCTTTGGGACCGACGATTTTATCGAGGCCGCGCGCCCTGGCCCAATTGAAGGCCGCTTCGAATAACGCGGTGGCGGTGTCGAGCTGGTCTTCGCATTCAAATAAATAGAACTGCGCTTGCCGGGTGTGGTGATAAGCATTAAAGGGCTTGTTTTCCAGCGCGGCGATGCGGCCCACGTCGCGGCCGTCACGCACGGCGATGAAGAAAGCGGCGTCTGAATGATCGTAAAACGGATGCTTGGTCTTGTTGAGCATCAGCTCCATGTCCATGCGCAGCGGCGGCACCCACTGCGGGTGGTTGCGATACAGCCGGTAGGGCAGATCGATGAAGCGGCGAATGTGCGCTCGGTGGCCGAGATCAACGGGTTCGATAATCAACATGGCGGCGGTCCTGTTGGAGTATAATGAGTAGCAGGTTCGTTATACTCCTGATCCATGAATTGCGCTACTGTGCCGCTGGCTTGAAAAGTGGTAAACTCCAAATATGATTGGCCGGTTGACACCCGATTGGACGATGAATTAACCATGCACTGTCCCCGTTGTGGAACACTAAACGAGGTTGCGGCTACGCACTGCGTGCAGTGTGGCTCGGGGTTGGATGTCGCCACGTTGCAGCAGGAATTAGCCGAAACGCGCCATGCGGTCGATCGGTTGCGGCGGTATTTGCCGGAAGTGGTCGCCGATGGCGTGTTGCACGATCCTGATCGGTTGCGCGGAGAGCGCCGTGAAATTACCGTGCTGTTTGCCGACGCCGTCAACTTTACGCACCTCTCGGTTTCCCTCGATGCTGAATCAATCTTCAATTTAATCAATACGCTGCTCAGCCGGCTCGTGGAATGCATCCACCGGTATGGCGGGATGGTCGATAAATTTACCGGTGACGGACTGATGGCGGTCTTCGGTGCACCGATCGCGCATGAGGACGACGCCGAGCTGGCCGTTCGCGCTGCGCTGGATATGCAGAAGGCGGCGATGGAGTTTGAACCGATGGCGCGGGCGCAGCTGGGCGCGCCGTTGCAAATTCGCACGGGCATTCACAGCGGGCCGGCCGTGGCGGGAATTCTGGGCACGGCGCAGCAAACGGCTTATACGGTCATAGGCGAGACGGTCAATTTAGCGGCGCGTTTGCAGTCGGCCGCGCGGCCGGGCGGCATTTTGGTCAGCGCGCGCGTGTACCAGCAGACGCGCGCCTTCTTTAATTTCCAGACAGCGGGTTCCGTTCAGGTCAAAGGCTTTGATCAACCCATTGTCGTGTATGAAGCCATCAATGATCGCTCGGAGCCGTTGCCGACGCGCGGCATTGCCGGGGTGTCCAGTATTTTCCTGGGGCACGACGCGGAACTGAATCAACTGCGAGATGTGTCGAAGGCCTTTTTGCACGAGCGGCGCGGTCACGTGGTTGTGGTGCAGGGCGAGGCAGGCATGGGCAAATCGCGCCTGGTGCGCGAGTGGCTGGGAGCGCCCAATGGCGAGGCCGCGATCTGGCGCGGGCAGGGCCTGCCGTACACCGAAGGCGTGGGCTATGCCGCTTTCCGTTCGCTATTGCAGGATGCGCTGCGCACATATGAATCGCCTACGGCCTGGGAAAAATATATCACGCCCGCGCTGCGGCCGTTTTTGCGGCAGCTGCTGGGACAGCCGCTTAGTGCGGACGAACAGTTTGCCTTTCGCAACCTTGAGCCGGAACGCGTGAAGCAGTTGACGGCCTTGGCCTTCCGTGAGTGGCTGATGACAGAAGCCCGCACGCGGCCGGTAATCTTGATCATCGACGACTTCCACTGGGCCGATGATCTTTCGCGCGACATGCTGCAAGCGGTGGTTAATCTGGTGCGCGAGGTGCCGGTGCTGTTGTGTGTAATGACGCGCCCGCAGCCCGAGAAGCCGCTGCAACTCGCGATTACGGCTCCCAGCGTGAAGGTCGAATTGAAGCCGCTGTCCGCCGAGCATAGCCGCGCACTTCTGGGCCATCTGGTCAACCTGGGCGATCTCCCGGAAGCGATTATCAACACGATCCTGGCGCGTTCCGAGGGCAATCCGTTTTATATTGAAGAGTTCGTGCGGGTGCTGATTGAGAAAGAGGCCCTGAAGCCGGGTGACGGTCAATGGCGAGTCGCCTCGGCAGTGGAACTGCAAACGATCGATATTCCCACCAGTCTGGGTGGCCTGATGATGACGCGCTTCGATCGTCTGCCCAAGGATTTGCAGCAAGTATTGCGCAGCGCGGCTGTGCTGGGCCTGCAATTTGCCGCGCGGTTGTTGGAAGAGGTTGAGCGGCGGCTGCGCGGCTCGACCAGCGTTCAGCCGGTCGTCGAGCGCTTGATCGACATGGGCATGCTGGAAGAGCGGCGCGGCTCCGGTGAACTGGCCTATGCGTTTAGCCACATCCTGTCACAGGAAACTATCTATAACAGCATCCTGCACAGCCAGCGGCCGGGACTGCATCGTACGGCGGCCGAAAGCATCGAGGCGTTGTACGCCGATGATCTGAGCAGTCAGGTCGAAGCGTTGGCGCTGCACTACGATCGGGCGCGCGTGCGCGAGAAGGCGATGCGCTACTCGGTGCAGGCCGGTGAACGGGCGCGCGCCCGCTTTGCCAATCACGAAGCAATCGAGTATTTCAGCCGCGCGCTGCAACTGTCGCAGCATCTTAGCGGCTACGAGGCCACTCGCTGGAAAGCGGCCATCGGCCTGGGTGAAGTTGAACAGCTCATCGGCGAGTACGAAGAGGCCATCGCGTTTTATCAGGCGACGCTGGAAGAGTGGAGCGAAGCCAACCCTGAAGATCGCGCCTGGGCGATGCTGAAACTGGCGCAGGTCTGGGACAAACGCGGCAATTTGCAGGAAGCGCAAAATTGGCTGCGGCAGGCCTTGTCGCAACTCGATCGGGCGCGCGGCTCGATGCCGGAACTGCGGGCGCAAGTCTATTCCGACCTGGGCTGGCTGAGTCTGCGCCGGGGAGATTTAACGGCGGCTAAAGACTGGCTGGAGCAGGGGCTGGCGCTGGTAGTCGATACGGAGCACTTCGGCGTTTTGTCGTCGGTGTTGAATCGGCTGGGCGCGGTGTACTACAATCGCAGTGAGTGGAAACAGGCCGCCGGTTACGTGGAGCGGGCGCTGGAACTGCGCGAGAAACTGGGCGACGTGGTGGGGTATGCGCGGTCGATCAATAATTTGGGCATTCTCAAGCAGGCCAGCGGTGATTGGGACGGCGCATTAGCCGACTATCAACGCGCGGTTGAGATGCACGAACGGATTGGAGAGGTGGAAGGGCTGGCTTTGGCATGCACCAATCTGGGCGTGGTCTATACCGATCGCGGCGAATGGGCCAAAGCCGAAGAGAATCTTCAGCGCAGTTTTGCCATTGCGCAACGAGTGGCTCATGCCTATGAACTGGCGCAAGCGCACATGAATCTGGGGCGGCTTTACCTGTTGCAAGCGCGCTGGTCGGATTGCTCGAAACACCTCAACGCGGCGATTCCATTGTACGAAGAAGTCGGCGCCCACGCTAACCTCAATCTGAATGACGCTTTCTATCTTCAAAGCACGCTCAATCTGGAACAGGGCCAGATCAAAGCGGCACGCCAGTGGGCGACGCGCAGCCATGAATTGTTGCGAGCGGCCACCTCAACCAATCAAGAGGAGTCGGTGGAATGGGGCCGCTATCAGCAGATTATGGGGCGGATTGATCTGGCTGAGACGAATCTGGCGAGCGCGCGCGAACACTTCGATCGCAGTAGCGCTATCTTTCGTTCCAACGGCGCGCAACTGGAACTGGGGCGGGTCCACTATTGGAGTGCATTATTGTCGGTTCAGCTGAATCAAGTGGCTCGCGCGAAAGACGAAGTCGATTTGGCCCGCCAAATCTTTCAGACGCTGGGCGCGCGGGCAGATTTGGAGCGCGTCAACGCGTTGCCGCTTGGTCCGACCCCATAGTGTTGCTCTGAGAGTGCTGGCTCGCTCGGGCCAAGCCGGATCACTCACGAACAAACACCCGCCCTCCAATTTGATTCTGGAGGGCGGGTGCTTTTGGTAAATCGATTGGTATTCTGCGCTGATTGCTAGTGGCTATTGGCCATCATCAACCCAGAAGTTGATGCCGACACTGGCTGTTGCTGAAGGGACGCTCGCCAGGTTGAAGAAAGCATCTGCCCAGTCAGGATCCCCAACGCCACCAGCCCAACTGTTGTAACCACCGGCC
>JAGOBP010000245.1 GCA_017999195.1 Thermoflexales bacterium | reverse complement strand
TCGGGCTGCTGGGGGCGGTCGGGTTGGTGATGCACCTGGGAGGTGTATACTGGATCGGGCTGGCAATCGTCGCCGCGTTGTTGATCTACGAACACTCGCTGGTCAAGCCGAACGATCTATCGAAGGTAAATCTCGCGTTTTTCAATGTCAACGGCTACATCAGCATCACTATTTTCGTGGCGACGCTCATCGCCCTGTATGTTTAGCCAAATCCAAAGGAGAAGCATGTTTCGCAAAGTTGTGTTACTCGTTGTTCTGTCGGCCTTCGCGCTGAGTGCGTGTGCGGGCACACCCGCTGCCGCGCCGGAAGATCCCACGTTGAAGATCGCGGTGCTGCCCATCCTCGACGCGCTGCCGATGTATGCCGCCGAGGCGCAGGGCTATTATGCCGCCGCCGGGATCAAGGTTGAATTTGTGCCGGTCGCATCGGCCGCCGAGCGCGATCAGGTGATGCAGGCCGGTCAGGTCGATGGCATGATCAACGATCTGACTTCGACGGTGTTGTACAACAAGGATACGCAGAAGATTGCCGTGGTGCGCTTTGCGCGCATAGCCCTGCCCGACTCGGCGCAGTTCTCGATTCTGGCGAGCAAGGCCAGCGGCATCACCAGCGCCGATCAATTGAAGGGCGTCGAGATCGGCATTTCGCAAGGCACGGTGATTGAGTACCTGACGCAGCGCGTGCTGGAAAATGCGGGCCTGAGCACGGCCGACATCAAGACCACGAATATCCCTAAAATTCCCGATCGATTGCAGATGCTGGCCGAGGGTCAGTTGAAGGCCGCGACTTTGCCGGAACCGGCGGCGTCATTGGCGGTGCAAAGCGGCTCGGTGCTGGTGATCTCGGATGCCAGTTTGCCGTCCGTCGGCACGAGCGAGTTTTCATTCAGCATCAACACGTTGAAGGCCAAGCCTGAGACGGTGAAGAAATTCCTGGCCGCGCTGGAGAAGGCCACGGTCGATGTCAACACCACACCCGAAAAATTCAACACGCTGCTCACGGACAAGAAGTTGGTGCCCGCGCCGCTGATTGGCAAGTATCAACTGCCCAAGTTCCCCGCCGCCTCGGTGCCCAGCGAAGCGCAGTTGAAAGACGTGCAAGCATGGATGATCGAGAAGGGCTTGATTAAGGCTGAAGTCGCCTATAATAAGTTGGTGGATGCGAGTTACTTGCCCAAATAACAAGTAATGAGTAACGAGTAAGTTGTTCCTGCGTGTTACTCGTTACTCATTACTCATCAGCGCATGATTGAATTTCGCGAAGTCACATTCTCTTATCCCACCGCCCGCCCCGTGTTCGATCGCTTCAACTGGTCGATCGCGCGGGGCGAAGCGTGGGCGGTGATCGGCGCGTCGGGCGGCGGCAAGACCACGCTGCTGATGCTGCTGGCCGGGTTGCGCCAACCGACCGGCGGATCGATCACGATTGATGGTCAAAGCGTTGATCGACCCCGCCCGCAAACGGGCCTCGTTTTGCAGGAGTACGGCTTGTTGCCATGGGCGACCGTGGCGCAAAATGCGGCGCTGGGCTTGCGCGTGCGCGACTACTACGGTCCCGATGGACGACACGCGCCCGTCGAATACGTGATGGGGCCGATCGCGCAGCGCGTCGATCCGTGGCTGAAGCGGCTGGGCATCGATGCGCAGCGCGACAAGTTTCCGTCGCAGATTTCGGGCGGGCAGCGTCAACGCGCCGCCATCGCGCGCACGCTCGTCCTTGAACCGGATGTGTTGTTGATGGACGAACCGTTTGCCGCGCTCGATGCGCCCACGCGCGAAGACTTGCAAAATCTCACCGTGGAACTTCAGCGCGAGCAAGACCTGACGCTGGTCTTTGTCACGCACAACATCGAAGACGCCGTGTTCTTAGGGCGAAAAATTCTGGTGTTGGGCCAACCACCTCACACTACGCCCGTCGTCATCGAAAACCCGCTGGCCGGATCACTGGCGTATCGCTCTGAACCGGCCTTCTTTGAAATGTGCGCCCGCGTGCGCGAATCCCTCACGCGTCACTCGTCATCGCGAAGCACCCCCGTGGGGCTCGTCACGACTCATGCGTAAACGCGATGTCCTCGCCGCTTCACTGCTGGCCTTACTGGTGTGGCAAATCATCGCCATGCTGGTGCAGCGCGATATTTTGCCCACGCCCATCCGCGTGGCGCAGTCGCTCTTTGAGAACTTCGGCGAGATCGCCAAGCACTTCATCGCCAGCACGTTGCGCGTGATCGCCAGTGTGATCATCGGGGTGGCGTTGGCTGTTCCGGCGGGGTTGGGCATGGGGCAAATTCCCATCCTTAATCGGATTTTCTCGCCCATCGTCGCCATCCTCTATCCCATTCCGAAAATCGTCTTTTTGCCGATTATTCTGCTGTTTTTTGGCGCAACCGATGTGGCCAAGATTTTGACCATCGTGCTGGTTTTTTTCTTTCAGATTCTGGGCCCGGTGCGCGATGATGCCGCCGGTCTGCGGCCGGAACTGTTGAACTCGGTCAAGTCGCTCGGGGCGGGCCGACGTGCGCTGTTTCGCTTTGTATATCTGCCCGCGTCGTTGCCCGCCGTGTTGACCTCGCTGCGACTCAGCGTCGGCACGGCCGTCGCCGTGTTGTATATCACCGAGACGACGGCGACGCTGCTGGGGCTGGGCTATTACATCTTCTACACATCGAGCACGTTGTTTGATTACGCGGCCACCTACGCGGGCGCGGTCGCGATGGGCATCCTGGGACTGGTGTTGTACTTCTTCATCGACTGGCTGGAGCGCCGCTTGTGCCCATGGAAATTTGTCGCCTAAATTTTTGGACGCTGATTAACGCAGATTACGCTGATTTTTTCGGAGATTCCGGGTTTAGCGGAAAATGTAGGGCGGCTTTCTTAGCCGCCAGTTCAAGTCGGAAGACCCATTTTCCTAATCCGCGTTCATCCGCGAAAATCAGCGTCCCAATTGGAATTCACTATGACCCACTTGCAAGGACAGGAACGCGCGGCCTATGTACAAGGAATGTTTGCCCGCATCAGCGGCCGCTATGATTTGATGAACCGACTGATGACGGGCGGGCGCGATGGCGCGTGGCGCAAGACCGTCATCCGATTGGCACAGCTTGGCCCGGCGGCCCGCATCCTCGACGTGGCAACCGGGACGGGCGACATCATGATCGAGGCGCTGAAGCAGCACCCGGACGCACTCGCCATCGGCAGCGACTTCACTTTCGAGATGATGCGGAGCGGGCAAAACAAAGCGGGCGCGGAGAAAATCCGCTGGAATTCCGCTGACGCGTTGCATTTGCCGTATCCCGATAACACCTTCGACGCCATCACGAGCGGCTTCGGGGTGCGCAACTTTATCGATCGGGAGCGGGCCTTCCGCGAACAACTGCGCGTCGTCAAACCGGGCGGTCGCGTCATCTGTCTGGAAATCAGCAAGCCGCCCAAGAATTTGCTGCGCCCCTTCTTCCTGTTCTTCTTCAATCGCATCGTGCCGCTGGTGGGCGGAATCATCAGCGGGCAACGCGATGCCTACACCTACCTGCCGCAGTCCGTCAATGAATTCCTGACGCCCGATGAATTGAAGATCATCATGGAACGCGCGGGCTTGCGCGAGGTGCGGTATCGCCGCTTGATGATGAGCACGGTGGCGATTCATGTGGGTGTGAAGTAGCCAAGAAGCAGCATAACACGAGGCGGGTGAGCAATCATCCGCCTCGGTTTTTGTAGCATCACTGTTGCCACGAATGAACACCGCACCTGCGCGCTGGTGCAAGTGTTCGCGGCTGATAGCCCAAAACGACTGAAGTCGGTTGCCGGGAATGACCGAATCCGTTTTAACGGATTTTCGTTACCAGCAGTCGAATTCATTCGACGTGTCGAGCAATCATCCGCCTCGTTGTTTATAGGCGGAAATTGCGTGATGAGCTGGTTCAGTTTATACTAACAAACTCACCTTACACTCTTTAGGCGGACATTCCCATGTCCGCCCCACGATAACGGCATAGGGATACCGTTTCTGCGTAAGGTGAGTAACAAACAATAGTACGTTAGCCGTAAGATAGACAAACTTCAGGATTGCGCGCAACACGCTACAATCAACCGCTAATTCAACAAAACTAAAGGCCCGACAAAATATGTCACTAACTGCCCTCTGGACCAAATCACGCAGTCAACTTGAAGGCAAACGAGTTCATCAAATTGTTGCTATTGCAGGCGATGGAAGGCTTCGCGACGGTAGCGGCGCCTCGGAAGAGTTTCGAGATTTCCTTCTTCATGTGCCATCTAGCCTTCTGAAAGACTATGTTGATCAATGCTTGCAAGAAAGTTTCACTGATTCGGGGCTAGCTTTGCAGGAACTTGTTAACGAGATCGGGCGAAGGCTCGGCTTTCAGGTGACAAACGGCCGTTATCGGGGTGTATCGGGACAAATCGGGTATGACGGGGTGTGGAGACTTCCCGATGGTCATGGCCTAGTTGTCGAAGTGAAGACAACAGATGTTTACTCAATTAACCTTGAAACTGTAGCGAAGTATCGACGCGAGTTGATCGAGCAGAACGAGTTCTCGGATGAAAAGTCATCTATTTTGATTGTGCTTGGAAGAGAAGACAAAGACACGAGCGGCCTTGAAGCGCAGATTCGAGGCTCACGCTATGCATGGAACATCCGAATAATCAGCGTCGATGCTCTAATCAGATTAATGGTTCTGCGCGAAGATATCGAAGATCCAGAAATTATCAGTCGCATTGCAAAGATATTGATTCCACATGAATTCACAAAGCTTGACGGAATCATCGAACTCGTGTTTTCGACAGCTGAAGACATCAAACACGAAACGCCTGAAGAAGAAGGTTCTGAGGAGAAAACGAGTCGCTCGACAAAAGCAGTCTCTTTCTACGAAGCCTGCATAAAGCGCATTGAAAAACACGCCAAACAGCCACTCATCAAGCGGTCGCGTACTGCGTACTCTACTCCAGATGAGTCCTTAAGGCTGATATGCCTGGTTTCACGTCAGTATGGAAATGCTAGTCAACCTTATTTCTGGTTCGGATTTCATAAACATCAGAAGGCGTATCTAGAGGAAGCCAAGGAAGGATATGCGGCATTCGGATGCGGCTCTGAAGACAAATTAGTACTCATACCGATCAAAGAGTTTCGCAAATGGCTTGATCTCATGCATACAACCGAAAGTGAGAGTCGCTTCTATTGGCATGTAAAGATATTCAGTGAAGAGAAAAGCGGGCTTGCTATCTACGGGAAAAAGGGCACCAGTAAAGTTGATCTGAAGCAATATCGCGTTTGAACTGGGCGCGTTGCAAGATGATATGTCTCTTTGACAAAACGAGGCCCCTCACCAGGAGGAGCCTCGTTTTGTCACTCGTCACTCATCACTCGTCAAATCACACCCAGTTCCTTGCCCACTTGCTGGAACGCCTCCAGGCCCTGCTCCAAATCACTCGCTGAATGGGATGCGCTGATCATCACGCGGATGCGGGCCGTGCCCTTGGGCACCGTTGGAAACACAATCGGCATCGCGAAGATGTTGCGTTCGAACAGCTTGCGGCTGAACTGCTGCGCGACCTGATTTTCGCCCAGAATCACGGGCGTGATCGGTGTTGCGCTGTGGCCGGTGTTGAAGCCCAGTTTCGCCATCTCGGTCTGGAACAACTTCGCATTGGCCCACAACCGATCGACCAACTCGGTTGATTCTTCCAGCAGATCAACCGCCGCCATGCAGGCCGCCGTGTCCGCCGCCGTGGTCGCGCTAGAGAACAGGAATGGCCGTCCGCGCTGGCGCATCCAATCGACCAGCACTTTCTTCCCCGCGATGACGCCGCCCACCACGCCAAAAGCCTTGCTCAGCGTGCCAATCTCCACATCGAATTTGCCGTGCAACCCAAAGTGATCGACGATGCCGCGCCCGCCGCGCCCCAGCACGCCTTCGCCGTGCGCGTCGTCCACCATCGAGATGACGCCATACTGCTCGCACAGGTCGCAAATCTTATCGAGCGGAGCCACATCGCCGTCCATGCTGAAGACGCCGTCGGTCACCAGCAGGCCGCGTCGATATTGCGGCAAATGCTCTTTGATCTTCGCTTCGGCATCGGCCACATCGCAGTGCTCGTACACGATGATCTTGGCGCTTGATAAACGGCAGCCGTCGATGATGCTGGCGTGATTCAGCCGATCCGTAAAGATCACGTCTTCTTTGCCCACCAGCGGCGCGATGGCGGCTTGATTCGCCACAAAGCCCGATTGGACATACAGCGCGTCCTCGACGCCTTTGAACGCGGCCAGCCGCCGCTCCACTTCGACGTGCAGATCGAGCGTGCCCGCGATCGAGCGGACGGCCGCCGGGCCGGTGCCGTACTTCTCGATAGCCGCCTGCGCCGCCGCCTTCATCCGGGGATGATCGGCCACGCCCAGATAATTGTTCGAGCAGAAGTTCAGCACCTTCTTCCCATCCACCACAATCCACGCGCCCTGCGCAGACCCGATGGTGCGGATGGTGTTGAAC
>JAGOBP010000244.1 GCA_017999195.1 Thermoflexales bacterium | reverse complement strand
CAATCACGCCTGGCAGGACCCCGCTGTGCTCGTCACGATTGGCACGATTCCGGCGAGCGAGGTCGAGCAGATCAGCAACGGCCTGCTCAGTCAAGATGTGCCGGTGCGCCTGAATAAACTCATCCTCGATTACGATGAATTGTTGATCTGCGGTCCGGTGTTTCCGCACGAGGTCGTCGGCTTTAGCGGCGGCAACAAGTATTTCTTCCCCGGCATCGCGGGCGCAGACATCATCGACTTTACGCACTGGCTGGGCGCGCTGATCACGTCGTACGACATCATCGGCACGGCGGATACACCGGTGCGCCGCGTGATCGATCGGGCCGCGAGTTTTATTCCGCGGGCGCGGCATGCACTGTGCAGCGTCATCACGCACGAGGGTGTCGAAGGCGTGTTTTTCGGCACGCCGGAAGCGGCTTGGCGGCAAGCAGCTGATCTGTCCGCGCAGGTGCACGTGCGCTACGTCGAGCGGCCCTATCGACAAGTGCTGTCGGTCATGCCGACGATGTACGATGAAATCTGGGTCGGCGCGAAGGGCATGTACAAGCTGGAGCCGGTCGTGGCCGACGGCGGCGAGTTGATCATTTACGCGCCGCACATCAAAGAGATCAGCGTGGTGCATGGCGCGGTGATCAAACAGATTGGCTATCACGTGCGCGATTATTTCGTGAAGCAGTGGGACAAGTACAAGCACTTGCCCTGGGGCGTGCTGGCCCATTCGACGCACCTGCGCGGCATTGGCACGTACATCGATGGCGTGGAACATCCGCGCATTCAGGTGACGCTGGCGACAGGCATCTCGCGCGAAGAGTGCGAACAGGTGAATCTGGGCTATCGTGATCCGGCCAGCATCCATCCCGATGAGTGGGCGGCGCGGAACGATCCTGATCTGTTGGTCGTGCCGCGCGCGGGTGAGTATTTGTATCGGTTAGTGCGATAGTGCATCAAAGTCCCCACGCAACACGCACTACGCAATACGTGAGCGAAAACATGATCATCGTGATAATGGGCGTTTCCGGCTGCGGTAAAACGACCATCGGGCAACAGCTGGCCGATCGGTTGGGGTGGCCGTTCTTCGATGGCGACGCGTTTCATCCACCGGCCAACATCGACAAGATGAGCCGCGGCATTCCGCTGAATGATGAGGATCGAGCGGGTTGGCTGGACGCGATTGCCGATCGGATGCGCGAATTGCTCGCAGTTGGTCAATCGAGCGTGTTCGCGTGTTCGGCGCTCAAACAGAAGTATCGCGATCAATTGCAGATGTTTGATCAAGTCAAGTTTGTGTATCTGCGCGGCGATTATGATCTGATCTGGTCGCGCATGCAGCAGCGGCCCGGTCATTACATGAAGCCGAATATGCTGGCCAGCCAGTTTGAAGCGCTGGAAGAGCCGCGTGATGCGTTGACGCTGGATATTGGACAACCGCCCGATCAAATGGTGGAGCACATCATCCAAACGCTAATCGGGAAGTAGGAAACAAAACGATCGACCCAGTGAGGTCGATCGTTTTAATTTATGAGAGGCGACGATGGGAATTGAACCCATGGTGAGGGTTTTGCAGACCCTTGCCTTGCCACTTGGCGACGTCGCCGTTAACGCTGGCAATGATACGCGATTCAGGCCGATTTGTCAATCCAAGACGCGTGTTTTTCGCGCGCAAACGGCCTCGCAGCCCAGCCTCAACCCCACGCTTTCAATCTGGCGCAAGCGGTCAAATCGCCTTGTTTTCCAGCGTTTTTGCCAACCCCCTCAACCCTCTGGCAGCACTTCAACCACCGGCAGCCAAACCGTAAAGGTCGCCCCCTGCCCCGGCTCACTATCCAGCGTCAGGCGGCCCTGCAAACGCTCCACAATCTCTTTGCAGATGGCTAAGCCCAGGCCGGTTCCCGGCGCGCCCGATCGGCGGCCCGCCGCGCCGCGATAGAACCGCTCAAAGATGTGCGGCCGATCGGCAACGGTGATTCCCGGGCCGGTATCCTGAATCGATACGGTTACCCAGCGGCCGGCCGTATCCGCCACGCACACGCTGTCGGTCGAAATGGTAATGCGGCCGCCCGCCGGGGTGTAATTGATAGCGTTGCCCAGCAAGTTGGACATGACCTGCGTCAACAAATCCGGGTCGATGAGCACCGTGGGCAGATCGGGCCGCAATTGACTTGCCAGCGTCAACCCGCGTTGCGCGGCCAACTGCGCGCGATCTGCGATAAGCGGCAACAGCACCGTGTCGAGGCTCGTGGCGCTCATGCGGATCGATGTCGCGCCCAGATCAAGCCGCGAAATGTCCAGCAGGTTCTCGATTAAGTTTTCCAGGCGCGCGGTTTCGCGCAGCAGCGTTTGCAGATATTGCTCGCGTTTTTCCACGCGGCCGCGTTCCAGCAGGCCCAGATACAGTTTCACATTGGCCAGCGGCGTGCGCAGTTCGTGACTGACGTTGGAGACAAATTGATCCTTGAGCCGGTCCAGTTCTTTGTGATGCGTGACGTCGCGCTGAATGCCGACATAGCCCACGATCTGATCGGCCGCATCGCGCAGCGGCGCAATCGCCAGAGCACAATCATACAGGCGGCCATCCTTGTGCCGATTGACCAACTCGCCGATCCAGATTTCACCGTGCATGATGGTGCGCCACATCTGATCGTAGACCGCCTGCGGGGTGCGACCGCTGCTCCACAGGCGGGCCGTTTGGCCCAGCACTTCCGATCGGGTGTAGCCGGTCAAGCGTTCCATCGCCGGATTCACGTACTCGATCACGCCGTGCGTATCCGTAAACAAGACGCCTTCGCCGGCCGCATCCAGAATGGCCTGCAACCGACGGCGCTCGCGCTCCAACTCGGCCGTGCGCTCGGTCACGCGCACGCTGAGCTGCGCCGCCTGCTCGCGAATGGCGGCGGCTAGTTGGGCATTCTCGATGGCGACGGCGGCCTGATGCGCAAAGGCCCGAATGGTTTCCACGGCCGTGGCGTCGTAGGCGTTAGGGGCGCGGCTGTCGACGTTTAAGATGCCCAGCGTGTGACTGCGCACCCGCAACCAGACCCCCACCCGTGACCGGATAAAACTGAAGTCCGGCACGCTGATCCAGCGCGGATCAGTCAGCGTGTCGTCTATGACAAACACCGCGTCATGCGCCCAACGTTGACGCACCGCAGGGCCGGTCTCGTGCCGGGTCGTGTAACGGGCGAGATCGGGGTCTGGATAGCCGCGCTGGGCGGCCAGATAGAATTGATCGAACTCATCCAGCAATTCAAGCGCCACGCTGTCATAGTGTACAACTTCCGCCAATAGATCGAAGACGCGCTCCAGCACGGCGTCCAGGCTCATCTCGGCGGTTAACAATGCGCCTACCGCTTGCAGGGTGCGCGCCAACACCAATTGGCGACGCTCGGCGTCAAACAGCCGCGCATTATCAAAAGCGATGGCCGCTTGCTGGGCAATGGCTTGCGCCAGATTGATCTCGTCGGGCGTGAAGTCACGGCGGCGGCGGCTTTCCCAGATCGAGATATAGCCATAGGTGAGGCCCTTGGCAATCAACGGCGTGGCCAGCAGCGAGTACGCGCCAAAGTAGCGCAGATGATCGCGGGTGGACACCGGCGTCGTGGGATCGTCCACTTGTCTGACGAGCGGCTCGCCCTTTTTCAGAAACGCGATGTCATCTTCGTAATCGATGTCGACGGGATCAGGCAGACGTTCACGCTCGGAAGCGGCGGCGCTATAGTATTCGGCCACCGTTGTGGTGGAGTTGTCAGCCGGATCCCAATAGGCAATATAGGTGCTGGTGGCGTTGAGCGCCCGGCACATCTGCTCGGCCAGACGTTGCAAGACCACCGGCAGGTCCAGGCTGGCCGACATGGCGCGGCTGGCTTCCACCAGGGCGATCTGTTCTGCCAGGTGGCGTTGGGTGGCCTGGAATAATCGGGCGTTTTCGATCGCCATGGAGGCTTGATCGGCAAAGGCTTGCAGGCTGCGGGCGTGATCGGGCGCATAGAATTGCGAGGTGGCGCTAACGAGGTTGAGAAAACCCACCACGCGGCCTTGATTGCGAATGGGCGCGCCCAGGTAGGACTCCACCCAGCGTGACTCTGGAAAGTCCAGCCAGCCGGGATAATCATGGGTGTGCGGAATAAACAGCGGCTGCCCGGTGTCCACCATCAGGCGCAGGTTGGCCGTGTCTGCAACCCGCAGTTGGAGTTGGGACAGCCACTCGGTCAGACCGCGCTCGGCATACCCCCGGCTGCGGGCGAACGTCGCAACACCGTCTTGCATCAGCAGGATCAGGGCCGCATCGTACGGCACCACCCGATCGATATTCGCCAGAATCCGGTCCAGCACTTCGTCAAAATCCAGCGTCGTCGTCAGCGCCTCGGCCGTGTCACGCAGCGCCTCGGCTAACAAGCGCTGCTGGCGCTCGGCGGCTTCGGCTTGCAGCCGGGCCGCTTCGATCTGCTGGCGCTCCATCATCTCGTGCGTCAGCGTGGCGACGGTATGACGCAGCCGCGCGGTGCTGCGGGCGATGAGCCAGTACAACAGCAGCCCGGTTGTCAGCACATAGACCCAGCCTTTTAAGGTGTGCAGCTGCAGCAACAGAAGCGGATTCGCCGCGACACTTTCCAATAGCCGATCTGACAAGCTAATCCACGCCACGCCAAGTGCCACATAGATCAGAGCAATAATCAACGGCGTCAAGCGATTTGACCCGGATAGATTGTGCGGCGACTCATCGCCCATGTTTGACTCCCACGGTCTGCAAGCACAAGAGCATGGTGTCTTGCGCTCGACCACGCTATAATGCCAGTGTAACATACTCTGAATGATTGTTCTATCATGCGCCTGTATCTGGAGATTGCCAAAAAATCTTTTCAGCGGCAGATCACGTATCGCACCGCCACGCTGGCCGGACTGATCACGAATGTGTTCTTCGGCATCTTGCGCGGCGCGGTGATGATGGCGCTGTACGGGGCCACGCCGGTGATTGCGGGCTATTCGCTGCGCGACGCCATCACGTACACTGGTCTGGTGCAAGCCCTGATCGGCGCGATTGCGCTGTGGGGCTGGTACGATATGATCCGCTCGTTGAAGAGCGGCGAAGTTGCCAACGATCTATCGCGACCGTTTGACTACTTCGCTTTCTGGCTGGCGCAAGACCTAGGCCGCAGCGTCTTTCAACTGATCACGCGCAGTGTGATCACCATGAGCGTGTTTGTGATCTTCTTCGGCGCGTCCACACCAACCTCGATCGAGCAGTGGGCGTTAACGGTCGTGACGCTGGGCCTAAGTCTGTTGCTGAGTTTTGGCTGGCGTTTTCTGGTCAGCACTTTAGGCTTCTGGGTCGCCGACGCCAGCGGCTATGCGCGGCTGGCCTATTTCGTCGTGCTGTTTCCATCGGGCTTTGCGGTGCCGCTGGCCTTTATGCCGCTGTGGCTGCAAACGCTGTGCAAGTTGACGCCGTTTCCCAGCATCATCAATACGCCGGTGGAAATCTATCTGGGCCATGTGCGCGGCGCAGAGGCGCTGGCGTTGATCGGCCTGCAGGCGTTGTGGCTGGCCGCGTTGTTTGCGCTGGGCCATCTGGCCGCCGAAGCCGGTCGGCGCAAGTTGACGATTCAAGGCGGCTAAGTCAACGTGGTACGTGGTGCGTGAAGAGTATTACCATCACGCACCACGCAATACGCACCACGTTAAGCCGAATAACCGATCATGCTCTCAACCCTCCGTTTTAACTGGACCCTCTATCGGCGGTTTGTGGGCGCGCAGATGCGCTCACAGATGCAGTATCGCGGGCCGTTTATCCTGGATACGCTGGGACAGTTTATCGGCAACATCGTGGATTTTGGCGCGGTGGCCGTGCTGTTTACGCAGCTGCCCGCGCTGGGCGGCTGGTCGCTGCCGGAAGTCGCCTTTTTGTACGGCCTATCCGGCCTGGCCTTTGGTCTGGCCGACATGCTGATCGCAGGCTTCGATTATCAAGTCTTTGGCGCAGCGATGGTAAAGCAAGGCGGCTTCGATCAAATCCTGACGCGGCCCGTCAATGCCTTCCTGCAAATCCTGGCCTCGCAGTTCGTGTTACGCCGCATCGGGCGCATGGCTCAAGGTGCGCTGATTCTGGGGCTGGCTATCGCCAACCTCAACCTGATCTGGACGTGGGACAAACTGGGCTTCATGGTCATCACCATCGTCGCCAGCACGCTCTTTTTCAGCGGCCTGTTTGTCTTTGGCGCAGGCGTCTCGTTCTGGACCGTGGACTCGCTGGAAGCCATGAACATCATCACGTATGGCGGCCAGTACATGACGCAATATCCCATGCACATTTATCCCGGCTGGCTGCGCTCGATCTTCACCTTCGTCATCCCGATGGCCTTTCTGAATTACTATCCAACGCTGTGGCTATTCGGCAAAGCCGATCCGCTGGGCGGCCCGGCCTGGCTGGCTTTTCTTTCGCCGCTTGTATGCATGGTCGTGTTCGCAATCGGCGTGCGCTTCTGGTGGTACGGTGTGCGGCATTACAC
>JAGOBP010000243.1 GCA_017999195.1 Thermoflexales bacterium | reverse complement strand
AGCTGGGTCCGGGCGTGGGCGTGTTCGTCGGCAACGGCGTGGTCGTGCCGGTGGGCGTGGGTACGGGCGTCGCGGTATCGGTCGGCGGCGGCGTGCCAGCGGTGACGTTGATGACGACGTGGCGGCTGGTGTTGAGCGGCGTGTTGAAGACCACGTAGCGCGTGTTGTTGATCGACATCGTCGTGAAGCTGGTGGACACGCCGTTCACGAGGACGTTGACGACATTATCGGTGTTGAGCAAACCGACGCGCAGCGAGATGGCGTTATCGAACAGAATCGGCGTCATGAACGAGCCATCGACGCGTTGGCGCTGGAAGGTCGACAGGGTATGCACGGCGTCAAAATTGATTGTATCGCCCACGCGGCTGTAGTTGCTGATCTGCGTGGCATTGCGGACGCGAATGTACTTGAGCACATCGCCCACGGGCGCAACCCACAATTGGTTCTGGTGCGATGACAGATAGTCAATACCCAGGCAAGTGTCGTGCATGGACAAGATCGCCCACTTGCCTTCGCTGATGGCGCGATCGACAAAGGTCGAGTGGAAGGTGTCATCGGAATTGAGCAGCATCGCTTCCGGCGGGGTGGCGCTGTTGACGTCCAGCACCCACGGGAAATTGCTGCTCCAGATGTCCAGATAACTGCGCGCGCCCAGGAAATAGTAGCCGGACGCGATCATGCGGGCGGCATCGGTCGCGCCGCAGGGATAGGCCATGGAGAGTACGGGTTTGTTCGTGCCGGCTTCAATCGCGTTGACATTCGGCTCGATCTGGTTTTGCCGGAAGTTGGTCACATCCTGCGTGGTGTAGGGCGTTTGATAGAGATCGGCCAGAGTGCAGTTGGGATAGCAGCTGGGCGGCATGGTGCAGTTCAACACGTGATTGGTCAAGTGCGAACTGACCTCGTGACCCGCGGCGCTGGCGGGCGCGAACCAGGACAACGTGCTGGACCCGTCGTAGTAAAACGTCCCGCGGAAACCGGCGGCTTCCAGCGGCGCGCGGCACGACGTCAAGCCGTCGTCTTGCGAATAACTGGCTGCGCCGGGCTTGCAGCCCAGCCAGGTGCACGCCGCGACATCACCTGCGCTTTGCAAAGCTGGTGACGCGGCAGACGCCGCATCCGAGCGGCGCACGGCGACCGCGAACAACACGGCCACCGCAACCAGTAGCCCGGATAAAATGAAACCCTTGATTGACTTTGACATATATCTGCCTCCCCGCGATGCTTCTGAACTTTGATCAACTTGAAGCGCAACCGTAATGATTAGAGAGTTGGTTCGATACGACGTTTGTGACGACTGGTCTCATTGGGGGCGGGCTTGCCGCCGATTGGCCCGCATCACGCCCACCAGGCCGCCAGTGCCCATCAAGATCATGGCGAATAGCCAGCCTAAGTTGTGGCCCAACTCGGAATCCGAGTTGGCATCGAAGTCTTGTAATTGGACGGTAGTCGGGCCAGTCAAACTGATCGACACGTGCCGAGTGATGCCCAACGTGGTCGTGAACAGTACACTGTGTACGCTGTTGGTGATGCCCATCGTGGTGAAGCTCACTGGCACGCCATCGACTAAAACCGTGCTAACGCCTTTATCGATCGGCACATCCACGTTCAAGGTAACGGGATTGTCGAAGACTATCGGCAGCAACGTCGTGCCCGTGAAGGTCTGGCGTGTCATGGTGTTCAACGAGTGACCGGCATCAAAGTTGATGGAGTTGTAGGCCGACACGTAATTGCCAAAACGGAAGGCGTCGCGCACTTTGATGTACTTCAGGACTTCGCCGACGGGGGCTACCCATAGTGAGTTTGTTCGGGAAACGATGTAACTGCTGTCATCACCGACGCCAAAGCAATAATCATGCATGGTTAGGACAGCCCATTTGCCCTCACTAATTGCTTCGTCAGTCAGCCTTTGCCAGCCAACACCATCGGAATTGATGAGCATGGCATCAGGCAGAGTTGCGCCGTTTGTATACGTTATCCACGGAAAATCGGCGCCATCATCTCTATTGTAGTAGCCACGTGCACTCAAAAAATATAGATCACTGGCCGCCATGCGATTGGCGTCCGTTGAGCCGCACGGATAGGCCATCGAGACGACGGGTTGATTGGTGTAAGATTCAATCAGCGACACATTCAGATCGATTTGATTTTCCCGAAAATCTTCGACTACTGTTTGGGTGTAGGGCGTCAGGCGCAGGTCGGCGAGCGTGCAATTTGGTTCGCAGGTCGGGTGTGGCATCTGGCAATTTGCTAAGTGGCTGGTGAGGTGCGAACCAATTTCGTGCCCGGCCGCGACATAGTCTGTCATCCAGGTGGTGGTCACATCCAGTCCGTCGAAAAAAAACGTGCCACGAAGCCCGTCATGTTCCAATTGGGTTCGGCAGCTATTGTCGCCCAAGACGTTCCCATGATCGTCCTGCGTATAGCTCACTGCGCCGGACTTGCAGCCCAGCCAGGTGCATACGGTCACCTCACCCGCCTGAGGTGCGGCGAGGGGGGCGGCCACGCTAAATTGCACAGCCAATACCAATATCACACTCAGAGCGATGGTTAGACTGATAGAAATTACGGCTGACTTTGACATCTAGTTTTCCCTTCGTACCATTCATCTACAAGCCAAATCGCGCGCGGCATCCCCCCATGCCACAGCGCGCTCTGACCCATAGACTGGCCGCGGCCTTAAGCCGCGACCAGCTTGCGCAATTCGTTTTTGACCACTTTGCCGTGGGCATTGACCGGCAGTCGGTCGATGATAGTTACATCTTTGGGCACCATATAGTTCGGCAGCCGCTCCGCGCAGTGCGCGATGATGTCGCGCGGCGTGCTGGCGGCGTTGGTCCGCAGCACCACAAAGGCCGCAATTGCTTCGCCGCGCACCAGGTCGGGTTCACCGATGACGGCCGCGGCCACCACATCCGGCATCTCCACGATGCAGCCTTCCACTTGCTGGCTGCTGACGCGATAGCCATACGACTTGATGAAATCCGCTTTGCGATCGACGACAAAGATAAAGCCGTCATCGTCCACGGTCGCCAAATCACCGGTATGCAACACGCCGTCGACAAATTTCTGCGCGTTGACGTCGGGTTCATCCAGATAGCCGGGGCTGATGTTGTCGCCCTGCGCGAAGATTTCGCCGACGTCGCCGGGCTTCACCGGCTGGCCGTCTTCGCCCATCACGCGGAGCGTGACTTGCGGGATGCCGCGCCCGATTGAGCCGAGTTTGCTGCCCAGCAAGTGCGGGGGCAAGTACGATAATCGGGCGGTGGCTTCCGTTTGGCCGTACATCACAAATACTTCGCCATACTTCACAGCCGCGATCAATTCTTGAATCAAGACGGTCTGCAACTTGCCCCCGGCCTGTTGGACTTTGCGCAGCGACTTCAACTCGCGCCGGGGAAACGTAGAGTTACGCAGCAGCGTTTGATATGTCGACGGCACGCCCGCGAAGCCGGTACAGGCCGTGGCTTCCATCAGGTCGAGCGTGGTTTCGGGATAGACAAATTGATTCGATACCACCAGTGTGCCGCCCACGCGCAAATGCGTGTGCAGCAGCGATGTGCCAAAGCAGTAATAAAACGGCAGAATCACGACGATGCGTTCGTCTTCAGTCAGCGCCAGATACTCGATGATCGAGTCGGTGTTGGCCTGGATGTTGCGATGCGTGATGCGCACCGCGCGCGGCCGCGCCGTCGTGCCTGAGGTAAACATGAAGGCCGCATCGCTGTGCGGATCGATCGGGTTGGTGGCAGGCCACTCGGTTGCGCCGGGACCGTTCAACACATCGTCAAAGATCACCGGCTGTGTTTCCGCAAACGCGCCCGCCAGACGGCGATAAATCCGTTGTTCCGCGCAGATGATTTTGCAACCGACAAAGGCTTGCATCTCGCGGATGGTGTCGGCGGTCAAAGCCGTGGCAAAGGGCACCGCAATCGCGCCCAGTTTCAACGTCGCCAGATACGACGCCAGCCAGAACACAGAGTTATTGCCAAAGATGCCCACGCGATCCGTGGGCTGAACCCCCGCCGCCAACAATTCCGACGCCAGGCGAGCACTGGCCATGCGCACATCGCGATAGGTGTACGTCACCTTGTTCACGATCAACGCGGGCCGATCAGCGTCCCCGGCGGCCAGCAAATAGTCTGCGGTGTTCATGGTGTGCTCCGATCGGCCTACGCGGCGACCGCGCTCTTGCGGCGCACAAAGGTCGCGATGCGGGCCACGGAATCGAAGTTGTCGGGCACGATTTCGTCGTCGGCCACTTCCACGCCAAACTTCTCCTCGACGAACAGAATCAATTCCATAACGTTCATGGAGTCGATAATGCCTTCTTCCAAAAAGGAGGCGTCGTCGGGATGCGCGTACGTTTTGCTGAACAAAATATTTTGAGCAATGTGAGTGCGGATGATTTCCTCAGGAATAGTCACGCGATAACCTCGTTGGATAAAAATAGATGGCGGGCGTTCACTACAGCGATTATGGCATCGCGTGGTTTGCGTGTTGTTGGAGAGTGATGGCTGAATTGGACCGATCGGGTATAGATTTGGTCAAAAGGCGTTGGTAACTTTCCACTCGCTGAGCGGCTTGTCAAGGCTGTGTTAGAGAGGTTAGATTTCTTGACGTGGCTGCCGCTGGCGGCCGTTTGAACGTGCATAAATGCGCAATTTGGGTTACGTCGATGGGGCGGCGGCGCGCGTGGGACTGAAGTTTGCCGGGCCGACCGCGTGATGACGATGGGAAGCCCCTTCGCGGCGCAACTGGTTTTGGGGTTGCGCCGCTGCTCGTGTGTGTAGATGGATGATTGCACCTACTGGTGCAGGGGCTTAAAGTCGACACGTAACGCTGCGGACAGTGATTTCATCTGGCGTGTGGGGGTGTTTTCAGCTGGAAAATCAGGCCACGGCTTCTTTGGCGGGAGGGTGTGTCAAAAATTCTAACGGCTCTAACAGGTTCTAACCGACGCGCGCGGCCCGCCCAATGCGGCTATGCGCTTTTTGACGGAACTTATACGGTCCAAGCGGCCAGCAAGCGACGCCTACCAACACCCTGCAAACATGGCCGCCCTAGAATGGAGACATGAAGATCGCATCTATCCTGGGTGCACATCTGGACTTTGTGCAGGCGCTGCCCATCAGCCAGTTGTTGCGTCCACAACACACCGAAACCCTGATCTATCCGGGGCGTTATTCTGACTTTCACGTGGCCCGCGGCTACGTGGAGCATCTTGGCATTCCGCAACCGGATGTCCATTTGGACATCCATATTGGCGACTGGGATCAAGCCTTTGCCAACCTGTTTGCGCGGCTAGAGCGCACCCTGATCGAGCGGCAACCCGATCTGGTCATCGTGCGCGGCGGTGGTTCACCGGCTCTGGCCGGGGCTTTGGCTGCGGCGCGCTTGAAGATACCGCTGGCGCACATCGACGGGGGACGGCGGGCCTATTGCAAGCGCGGGCCGGAAGAGGTCAATCGCCTGGTGGCCGATCGCTTGGCCGACTGGGTGTTTTGCAGTTCGGTGATGGCGCGGCAGCGGCTGAATGCAGAAGGCGTGTGTGACGGCGTGGTCGTCAGCGGTGATGTGTTGCTGGATGTGACGCAGCGCTATTTACCGTTGGCGCGCGCACATTCAACCATCCTTGCCCGCATCGGTTTGCCGTCCGGCGTTTACCTGTTGGCGATGGTAGAGAGCGCCGATACCTTGAATAATCCAGTGCGATTGCGCGGCCTGATTAGCGCGTTCAACGCGATTCGTGAGCCGATTGTGCTGCCGTGCGGGCCGCGTTTGCGGCAAGCGATCGAACAATTAGGCTTGACCCTGGCAACGCACATCCTCCCGATCGAGCCGGTGGGCTACCTCGATCGTTTGCAATTGATTAACGAGTCGCGGGCGGTGCTGACCGATCTGGATGAGTTGCAACGCGAGGCGTATTTCCTGTCGATTCCGTGTGTGACCTTGCATGATACAACTGAATCGCCGGAGACGGTGCATGTGGGCTGGAATCGATTGGCGGGCACGCAGCCCGATCAGATTGTGAGCACCGTGCGCGACTTTCAGCCGCCGCGCGATCATCCGCCCATTTTGGGCGACGGTCACGCTGCCGATCGGATTGTGGATGCCCTCAACGGCCAGCCGATCGAATTTGGCTACAACTACGGGCGTGCGCCCCTATCATTGTTGTCGCTGCCGGTCGCGGTCTAAATCGCCAGCGCCACCCGGAAGCCCACTTCAGAGCGGGCCTGATTGCGATTGGCGTACGATCGATTGGTGGTGCGCGCCTGCCAGGCATCGTTGTTGAAGGATCCACCCCGCAAGACTTTGACCACGCCGTTGACCGGCCCCAGCGGATTCTCCAACGCTAGTGAATGCGCGTAGTAGTCTTTAGAGTACCAATCCAGCACCCACTCCCACACGTTACCGGCCATATCTCCGCAGCCGTAGACACTATCACCGTCGGGACTGTACGACCCGATCGGGGTGGTTTGGCGCAAGCCGCTTTCCAGCGT